>CAZJCH010000101.1:2655-7622 GCA_964544005.1 uncultured Papillibacter sp. | reverse complement strand
GAATGCGGCTATCGACGCGCTCTGCTCTTATCCGATCGTTAATAACAGCGGGATAACAGGCATAGCAGCGTTTTCGACAGCCGGCAGGAAGAAGGAATGGGCTGAGAATGAAATTGCGCTGATCAAGCTTTTTTCAAAAATTATAATGAACATACTGGAGCGAAAAGAACAGGAAACCGCCTTTAGGGAAACTGTGTATTACAATCAGGTCATCCTTGATTCTATCAACGAGGGTGTTGGCATGTATGACCGTGCCGGGAACGCCCTGCAGGTTAACCGGCACTTGGCGGAAAGATTCGGCAAATCTAAAGAGGAATGTATCGGAGTCAGTATAAGGGACATGCTGCCCGAGGATAAGGACAGCGAACAGTACAGTCTGCGCAAAGAAAAATTCGACGAGGCGTTTGATACGGGGAAGTGTGTGTCTTATGAATCGACACGAGACGGCCGCTGGTACAGCAATCGTTTTTATCCTATACATAAAGACGGTCGGGTGACGGCTGTTACCCTGTGCACCTCGGATATTACTGATAGAAAGGCAGCGATGACGGAAGCGCATCGGATGGCCGTTCTAGAGACGGAAGCAGGCGCGCTTCGCAAAAACGAAGCGGCGTATCTCGAAATACTTGACGGCTCCACAGAGGCGACATGGATAAAGGACCTTGTGACCGGTACCTGCGAATATTCAAAACAATGGTCAAAAAGGATGGGTGAGGAAAATATTCCGGCCGGAGATATGAATTCCTTTATCTTGGCCCTGATACATCCGGATGACCGGGAGAGGCTCCTTGAAGAAAAGAATTATGTCTACCAGAATAAACTGTCAAAATATAAAAGCAGCTATAGGTTAAAAGCTGCCGACGGCAATTACATTTGGGTATTGGACAAAGGCAAAATCATTTATGATGTGCATGGCAACCCCATAAAGATATACGGTACATCGACGGATATAAGCGGGCGCAAAAAATCGGAAGCAATTATACTGCGGCAGAACAAAATATTGAAATTGATCAATCTGATTTATGAAAAGGCTTTAACTTGCGGGACGGCAAAGGAGCTTGGCGCGTTGTGCCTGGATATTATCGGGTCAATTACGGAAAGTAAATGTGGCTTTATCGGCGAGATCGGCAAAGACGGATTGCTCCATGGTATCGCCGCCAGCAGTTCCGGATGGGATCTGTATGGCAGGGGCATGACAGAACAGCGTTTTCCTGCGGATGGTCTTACCCTCCGCGGTTTACACGGGCGTGTCATAATGAGTGGTATAAGTCTGCTGACAAACGACCCGGCTATGGAGCCGGACAGTATAGGCTTACCCGCCGGGTATCCGGAAATCAAGGCGTTTCTCGGCGTACCCTTCATTCGTGAAAACAAAGTCGCCGGTATACTTTCGGTCGCCAATCGTGACGACGGTTACAGGGATGAGGATAAAGATATTCTGGAAGCGGTGGCACCGACGGTCTTTGAAGTGCTCTTACGAAAACGTACCGAAGAGACGGTACGGGAGAATGAGCTTCTGATGCGGACGATTATGGACAGCTCCTCGGATTTTATGTTTATTAAAGATAAAGAAAGCCGTATCGTTATGGTCAACCATGCATACGGCATAACCTTCGGGGTCCATCCTGACGATGTCGTCGGTAAAAATGATTTTGAACTGTACCCGGACACCGATATGGCCAGGGATATATTAGAAATTGACAAATACGTCATGCGAACCGGTGAAAAGCTCTCTTACGAAAAACCGGCCATGACGACAAACGGCATGAGGACATACTTGCTTACCAAGGTCCCATGGCGCGACACGAACGGTGAAACACTGGGGATTTTGGGCGTTGCACATGATATAACGGAGAGTAAGAAGGCCGAGGTCTCGTTACAGGAGATGGTCGCTTCCCTGAAGCACAGCAAGGATTATATAGATATAATTTATGAAACAACCGGGCAAGTGTTAAGCAGTCAGTCACCACGGAAGGAGATCAATGAACTGTGCGCGAAGGTGATGAGGTTTCTTGACTGCCATACGTTTTTCAATTATCTTGTCGAGGCAGACCAGCCGGACTTACATCTCAATGCCTGCGGCGGTATTACCGATGAACAAAAGAAAATTTTCGAATACCTGCCCTTGGGTTCCGCTGTCTGTGGGTGTGCGATCCGGGACGGCTGCAGAATTGTGACCGAGAATATTCAGACAACTGAAGACCCCAGAACAAAATTCCTTAAAGAAATCGGTATCCGCGCATATGTTTGCAATCCCTTGATGGCCGACGGCAAAGCAATTGGCGGTCTCGCTTTCGGAACGCGGTCACGGGACAAATTCAGCGAGGAAGAGCTTATGCTGATGAAGACTGTGGCCGAAAGCGTTGCCGTGGCGATCAGGAGAAAGCGGGATGAGGAGCTCCTTATAAGACAAGCTGATGAACTCATAAAAGCAGATCGCAACAAAAATGAGTTTTTGAGTACGTTGTCTCACGAACTGCGCAATCCGCTGGCGACGATAACGGCAGGCCTTTCACTTCTTGATGTTTCTGAGAACGCGGGACAGCAGCAAAAGGCAAAAGCCATCATGAAGCGGCAGATGGAATACCTGTGCCGCCTTGTTGATGACCTCCTGGACATCACGCGTATTACACGCAATAAAATTACATTGAAAAAAGAAACGTTTGAACTCAACGCGACAGTGCAGGCGGTCGCGGAGGATATGAAAACGCTTTACGAGGAAAAACGGGTGATGCTGAAAAAAAATACAAGTCCGGACCCGCTGTACATTACAGCTGATCCCGTACGCATCAACCAAATCGTCGGCAATCTGCTGCATAACGCCTTGAAATTCACGAGCAACGGCTGTTCGGTGACCCTATCCGTTTATTTGGATGGGAATGAGGCGTGCATCAGCGTAAAGGACAATGGCATAGGCATCGAACCGGCATTTATGCCGAATCTTTTTCAGTCTTTTACGCAGGCGGATGATTCCATTGACAGGAGAAACGGGGGCCTTGGATTGGGACTGTCCATCGTCAAAGCAATCGCGGAACTGCACGGCGGAAGCGTCAAAGCTTACAGCGAGGGTCCGGGTAAGGGCTCGGAGTTTATCATCTGCCTTCCGGTCTTTTCATAAGTTTTCATGTCGGGTCAATCAAATTAAAACGAATACCGCCTCCAAACGGAATTCTGATGCCGTTTGGAGGCGGAAACAAGACAGGCTTGCGCTGAAGAATTCAGCCTATCCCAGGGGTATATAGGATGCCCTGAAGCCGTTGCCCTCATAATCGTGGCCGCGGCCCCAGCTGCAGGACCAGCAGAAAACGCCGGCAAAGGACCCGCTGCCCCAATAGCCGCCCCTGTACATAAAGCACTCGGGGTTGCCGTTGTTGAGATAGGCGTACTGCTCTTTGTAGTCATACAGCGGATCGTCGGCTATCATGCCGAGGGCGATCAGTAACTCTTTCGCCTCGGGTCCGATTGTCTCGTCACATTCGATAAAGGACAAATCACAACGCCGCACCTGATCCTTCTGATCCTTGATTTCGGTGGAAAATACCCATTTGCTGCCCCAGCCGAAGAACGCGTCGACATAATCGCCCTTTACCGAGCCTTTTGTTGTTCCCTTGCCGTCAGGGATGATGTATTTACCGGTCGCGGCGTCGATCGCGCGCCAAGCAGAAGAATCCGCGTTCTGAGAATTCAAGAGGTCGGCACCGTCGTTGTTCGGAAGGAACTGGAGCTCACCGTAGACGGTTCTGAAGCCGCCGACCCATTCGGAGAGGTTCCCGTTCAAATCCCAGATACCGGCGGGTGTATTGTCGTGGCTCCAGGACAGCGGGCCCGTTCCCGTGAGAACACGGTCTATTCCGTTTTCCACGCCGGAAACGGGGATGGCCTTAAACATGTTTTCCCGCTTGTCCCGGCCGCAATTGTTGTTGCCATACGGGAGGTGACCGTTTTTTTTGCACCAGAGGGCGATGGCGCCCCACTCCTGTATCGTTGTCAGGTGCCACCCCCGACCCTTTGAAACGCTTTTCTCCAACGATTTGTCGATGCCGACGCAGTTGCATGATATCGCAGAAGGCAGTGAATATCCCCTGCCGTCGATATCGGTGTTCTGGTATTTTGAGATGTAAAAGCCGTCCCGTTCAACACCGTTCACGATAAACGCCGGATGCACCTTATCGCTGCCGCCGCCGACGACTTGATTCATCTTGAACTTGGGGATGTACACCATCACGGAGGGCTTCCCGAATCGGTCGGCAATAAACTCGTTGTTGGGTCCTATCATTTTAAGTAAAATCGTATTGACATCAAAGCTATCCATTATAACGACCATCCATTTCCATCAATATACTCTTATTCCGTCAGGTATTCCTCAGGCTTCGGGAAGCACGCCCCGCAGATTATGCAGCGCTTCGTCTCGTCAAACTTGCAAAAACGCACATTATCGCCCATATAGGTATAGGTGTGTGACCTGGCAAACGGCCTCGCGTCCTGCTCTCCCGCCGGAGCCTCCGGCGCCACATTGATCGTTCCCCACGTGCCGGACAGAAATCCCACCTGGAACAAGATGGGCTTATTCATATTGCGGAACAGGATCGGGCAGTGCCAGACGTTGGCGGGAATCCGGACAACCGTCGGTTTCGTGATGAGTCTCGACTCCATATGATCGGGGTCATCTCCGAAAAACATCTCAATCTCGCAGTCGAAATCGAAAATGTTCATCGGGTCGGCGCCCATAAAGTAGATATACTCCTCGGCACCTTGATGGATATGGGGGTTCTCCATGTTGTTCGGGGCCGTGAAAACCTGCCAGTTGACGTGGTATGTCGCGTCTTCCATATAAATCTCGCCTCGAAAATAGGCTTGAGGCGACGGGCACCAGGGACCCCAATGGGTCTCCTCTTTCGGTATCGCAAGTACGCACTTGGCGAGCTCCGGCGAGAGCGGCGGCTTCTTGGCCTTCAGCTTCGCGGCGT
>CAZJCH010000101.1:0-2645 GCA_964544005.1 uncultured Papillibacter sp. | reverse complement strand
GATTTATAGCCAGGCCTGATGACGCAATCGGGTCCCATTGGCGCCTTCGCGGAGTCGTACGCGCCGGTGTCCGTATAGGATTTGACGCCGTCCTCGTTGATAATGGTCCATTTGACATGCTTATACGGCCGCTCCGGCACCTCGTCAGGGTGCGAGAAGCAGTAACCGCAGTAATGACAGCTTTTTTGGGAGTCGATAACGCACAGGCCGGTTTCATCGCCCGCGTAGATGTATTCCCGCTCGCCGTCCTTCCGCTCCACAAACTTAATCATTCCCGTTCTTCCTGAAAGCATGACGGCCTGGAACAGCAAAGGCTTGTCGATCCGGACGAAATTCAGGGGGCTGTGCCACCAGCTCTTTGGAATCTTCACGACCGTCGGCTCTGTGATAACGATCTTCTCCATCGTGTCCAGCGTTGGTCCCATATAGAAATGTACCTCCGCATCCCACGATGAAAATAAATCGGGCAGTTTTGCGCCGACAAACATGAGGTATTCGTCCTCCCTGTGGAAGTGCGGCTCACGCTCCAGTAGCACCGGGGCCTTGAACACCTGAAAGCCGACGTTCATCGCCGCTCCGGGCATGTCCTTTTCACCGCGAAAATACGCCTGCGGCGAATGACACCAGTCACCCCAGTTCGTCTCCTGCGGCTCAAACTCATAAAACAGCTTTTCGAATTTTTCCTGCATATTTATCACTCCTAATGGAATATTTTACTTTGAATTCTTTTGCGCGTTTTACCCGGAAGCAATCTATGCGACTTATATACATGTTCGTTTACATCAGCCGAGTTAAAATCTATCGGATAACCTGCTTTCTTATATAATACTAACAGGAAATAACCGGATCAACAATGTCTATCTCACCTATATAACCTATGTAAATAAATGACATCTAATAGTTAACATATACAAAAATTAAGAACATGCTTTCGATAATTCTAAATTATTTACAAAGCATGTTCTGTGTTTTTAGTTGTTGTTGCTAAATCGCACCTTGGCTATTGTATCTGTTCTTCCTCCATGGCCTGCGATATCGCTGGTACGGGATACTCTTCCGACAGAAGCTTATAACACAACATCAAGTATGCCCAAACGCTCTTGTTCTGCAAATCAATATTGATAAGCTGTTCAATTTTATTGAGTCTGTATGTCAGGGTGTTTCGGTGTATATACAGCATATTCGCCGTTTTGCCCAAATGCCAATTGTTAATAAGCAGATAGTACAATGTAAGATAATAGTCTGTATTTTGTGATACGTCGATCTCAATGAGCCTGTACAGCGCCGGCGTTATCCATTCCTGCCAACTGATGCTTTTTTTAAGTTCTTCAGCCAATCCTTCTAATGCGCAATCACAAAATGCGTGCATTTTCAAGTCAGTACACGGTGCATGCTCGATTGCATAGCCCGCTTGCTTAAAATACTCTGTGACTTTAGAAAGATCGCTAAAAGGGAAACTGATGCCGCAGCGGTGATCGGTGATACTGATGAGCCGGCTTATTCGATCAATAACCTCTTGAGCTTGCTTATCTCCCTCTCGGAGGATAACAACAACTGAGTCCTTGTACGTAAAGGTGATAATTCCGGATATGTCTCCGATATTGTCGTTAAGCCAATGAATTACAGACTGGTCATAGCCGGTTTTAATTGAGGTGATTCTATATAGTATGAAGGTATCGGCAAGCTTCCAATCAAGCAGCCAATATATCTGATCGAGGGACTCCTTCTCGACACTTTGCCCGTCTAATATGTCAGTAAGCCAAGAGAATACCGAATTTTTCTGCATGCTTTTGTTGCGTGTATCAAGCAGCATGTGACCAAAAACATCTGCAATATGACGGGCTAGCTGGAGAAAACCTTGGGGAACCTGCTTGCCGAAGTAATACATAAAGAAGTGACCCCAAAGCTTGCCATTCAGATAGCAGCCTATCCGAATCTGGTAATTAAACTTCGAGCCGGGCCATGCCGGCATGACAGCAGGGTCGACATTCTCGGGATAAAGCTTGGGAAAATCGTATTCCTTCAGTTTTTCGAGCAGGGGTACCGGCATCGTTCTTAAACGTTTTACCTCGTCCCATTCCTCAAAAACCTGTTCTTTTGAATATTGCTGTGAAACGGCATAAAGGTGCATGCTTATGTTACCGAAATACATCGGGCATTGTAATAAATCGTGCGCAACATCCAGCGTCGTTTGAAATTGCTCAGGCTGGCTGCCGGCTGTTTGCAGGCTCTCATCCCATTGCTGATACTTTTCAAAAATTTGTATAATAACGTTAAGGATTTCCGGTAAATCCGCGTTTTTAACGATTATCGTATCTTCTCTGTGCGCCAGCAGAACTCCGGCAGCAGTATCTTCAAGAGCGTCCTGGGCCTTCCCAAAGTATAAATAACGTTCCAATTCCGGCTTCCCGCGGGAAAATGAGCGAAAGCCTTGAATCGTCATGCCGCCTTCGATAATGGAAACAGTCGTACTATAGGGTTCGAGCTCTTCCAATATTATCCACATGCTCAAATTCATCTAATACACCCATACTTTCAAAATGGCTTGAGTGGCACGGCAAATCTCAAATGATCAATGTCAATCTGTTTACTTATATATTTTATTGCATTTACAATAGTTGTAGTTTTACTACTACCAGCCGATG
>CAZJCH010000100.1:4909-7630 GCA_964544005.1 uncultured Papillibacter sp. | reverse complement strand
TCAAAACCCACACCGCCCCCTACAAATACCCCCGCATCGTCGTCTTCCGCGACTCACTGCCGAAGACCATCAGCGGTAAGATACAGAGGAACAAGCTGTAAAAAGACAGAACCGTCATATCTTTAGATATGGCGGTTCAATTCACTTTCTTTTATGCATCAAAGTAAGCCCGCCAATTTCCGCCGTAGTTCTTTTCAAAACTATCTTTGCTATCATATTTAACGGAAAATTCATCGTTTCGAGTTACATCAAATTCATCGTATTCCTTTGATGCTAAGTAAAAATCGTTTTTAATCTGCTCATTGATTCCGTCTTTAGAGTTATTGTTAATATCTTCATCATTATAGTAGAAAACAATTACAGAACCAAAACTTAAGCCCGGGCATATCTTCCATACTGAGTATTTATTATACTTATCGGTTAATGAATCTGCGATTTTTTGAAATATACGTATATAAAATTCATTCCTCATTTCAACTTCGAAGTCAATAAATTCAATCCATATATCTTTAGATATACCGTTATTACATAAACTATATTTCTCAATTAATAAACGTAATTTTTTCGCAATCTCTGTCTGTTTATCCTTGTAAGACTGATAATCTACATATATAGAGTTGTAATCCTTTGCTGAGGACAGCAATAGATGAAGCTCATATATTTGCTTTGCTTTATTTACAATCCTTTCTTTTACAACAAAGTTATATACCGTTATGTTATACGTGCATTTAAGCCAATCTTTCAGTTCGATGAAAATATGTGGTAACTTTTTGTTACCCCTTAGGATATCCATAGTTTCTTTATAGTTTGTCTCATCAACATTTATCACAGCATTCACCTTACTCTAAAATTTAGGCTCTCATTCTGGTAATTTACTGATTCATTATATAACAATTTTCCTAATGATTCCATCAGAATCAAACTGGAAGAGAGGTGACCCCTTCATGGAGATCAGACTTGCAACACGACTCGATTTACCGCAAATCTGTACCCTTTACGAACACTTCTATACCTATAACGCGGGTCAAGAGCCGCAATATTATAAAGAGGCCGCCGAAAACGGCCAATACCCCACACACAGTATAGAAGGCAGTCAGGACGATCTCCTTGTCGCCATTGAGAACGAGCGTATTATTGGGTTTATGCATGTGAAGGAAAATGCAACCCCGCCGTATCCCGTGATTATCCCGCACAGGTTTACCGAAGTTGTTGACATTTTTGTTGAAGCTCCTTGTCGCAGGCAAGGCGTCGGAACGCAGCTGATGCAGGCCGCATGGCAGTGGGCCAAGGCGAGGGGACATGATTATCTTGAGCTGTCCGTGCTCAAGGAAAACGAAAACGGAAGACGGTTTTACGAGCACTTCGGGTTCAGTCCTGTCCTGACTATGATGCGCCTGACGGTCTGAAGGATCCTCCAATTATCAAAATGTCAAAGGCAGAACCGCTTTTGTGGTTCTGCCTTTCGATATCAGAATAATATTCTATAATTGCATTTACAAGCTGAATATTATGTGCTATTATCCGGATAATTAAGAATTTTATATACATATCAGAGCGGGAGGCTGTTTTTGTGAGTATAATCATTGACGATACGGATAAAGCGATTCTGAAGGCGCTGCAGGAGGACGGCTCCATTTCCAATCTGGATTTGTCGAAAAAGATCGGGCTTTCACCATCGGCCTGCCTCATGAGGACAAAGAATCTCGTTGAGGAAGGGGTAATCAAAAAATTCGCCGCCATCGTCGACGAAAAAAAGCTCGGGATGGAGGTCCAGGCCTTTGTACTTATCAACCTGTCGCCGCTGAACAGGGAGACCATCCATTCTTTTTTGATCAATGTTAAAAAGTATCCTCAGGTGCAAGAGTGTTATACGCTGACAGGAAGCCACGATTTTCTGCTGAAGATTGTCGCAAGGGACATGGAAAGCTATAAAAACTTCATCATTGATTCTCTCATGGAGAATACGACAATCAGCAGCGTTGAAACAAGCGTTGTGATGGGTATCGATAAATTAACTGTCAGCGTACCCGTTGACGAAGCATAATGAGGAGAGAGATTTGAAAGAGAAAACCACAGCATTAAAAGCGGCATTTCCGCACACAATTCCCATTTTAACGGGGTTTTTATTCTTAGGCATCGCTTACGGCATCCTAATGACCAGCAAGGGTTACGGTCTTGGCTGGACGGTACTCATGAGCTTTGTGGCTTTCGCAGGCTCGGCGCAGTACATCGCGGTCACGTTCCTGACGACCGTTTTTAATCCGGTCTACGCGCTGCTGATGACCTTGATTATAAACGCTCGCCATCTCTTTTACGGCATATCTATGCTGGACAAGTACAAAAACACGGGAAGGCTGAAGCCGTATCTGATTTTTGCCCTGTGCGACGAGACGTTTTCAATCGTCTGCTCAACAGAGCCGCCGGAGGGCGTCAATAGAAACTGGTTTTATTTTTTTGTCTCGCTGCTGGACCACTTTTACTGGGTCGCAGGCGCGGCTATCGGCGGCCTCCTCGGCGCTCTTGTTTCGTTTGACATCAAGGGGCTTGACTTTGTGCTGACGGCGCTCTTCGTCGTCATATTCGTCGGGCAGTGGCGGACGAAGGAAAACCGCCTGCCCGCTGTGATCGGTGTCGTCTGCTCGGTCGCCTGCCTTCTGATTTTCGGGCAAAGCCGCTTTATCATCCCCGCCATGCTGGCAACACTGGCCTCGCTGACACTAT
>CAZJCH010000100.1:0-4899 GCA_964544005.1 uncultured Papillibacter sp. | reverse complement strand
GAAACAAAGGCGACTACCGCGAAAGAGGAACTGCAATGACACTGACACCTGCTCAAACGCTCATCATTATCGGCGCTGTAACGCTCGGCACGGTCATCACACGGTTTCTGCCGTTTGTCATTTTTAAGAAGGCGGCCTCGGAGCATTCATACATCGGATATCTCGGCAAGGTATTGCCCTACGCCGCCATCGGCCTCTTGGTGGTATACTGTCTGAAGGGCGTCTCTTTCACACAAACACCCCACGGCATCCCGGAGGCCATCGCCATCGCCGTTATCGCCGCGCTCCATTACTGGAAGGGTAATGCGCTTCTGAGCATCGGCGCGGGTACGGTCATCTACATGGTGCTTGTGCAGGTCGTTTTTAAGTAGGAGGTCTACATGAAATTCTGCATTCTTTTCGGAAGCCCGCGTTCTTTGAAGAGGGTATGAAGCGCTACTGCAAGCACTCTCAGCTTGAATACGCTGGTATGCTCGCGGAACGGGATTATGGGTACGTCAGCGACTTCATGACAGGCGAAAAAGCAGGGCGATCAAAAGCTTTTGCCCGGCAATTACTAAGCGTTATTACCCCGTAGGGAATGGATTTATCCATTCCTCTCCTGTACGCGCGGCGGAGAGGAACGGTCAAGACCGTTCCCTACAATGGCGTCGATCTCGCTATATGTTCTTATATAGTACGGCCGGAAAAGCCGGAAGTAGCCCCTTGTGTTTTCGTTGATATATTCCGCCGGGACGCTGTCGTCTTCAACCAACTTTTTATACGGATACAGGCCGTTGACACGCCAGGCTGTGAGGAAACCGGGCCGGACGGCATCCTTCGGGCAGAGGAGGGCGCAGCCCATGCACATGGTGCAGCGGCGCCCAAAACGCGGGTACCCGCCGCGCATCAGACCATTCTGCGCGGGGCACATTTTAGCGCACAGCCCGCAGCCGGTGCAGAGCGTCTTTTTGACATGGATAAGCGGGCCGTTTACAAAAGCGCCGAACCATTGCAGCCGAAAGAGATACGAGAGGAGTACGGTAAACGGGTTAAAGCGGAGCTTCCGCGCCGTCCCGGCGGCGATCCTGTCCGCGACGACTGCCGCCATATCCTTCGTATGCAGATACATCTGTTTTGCCAGCGCGTCGTTATACCGGAAGACGATATTATACGGCATCAGCAGGTGCTCTTCCATCATGGGTACGAAGCCCTTTCGTCTCAGAATACGAACGAGCGCTCGGCTCGACACGTTATTCATACGAAACGGCTCACCGGAGGTTTTGAAGATATAGGCCGGCTTATTCGCGACGCACGGCAGCGTTTTTACAAACCGCAGAAAAAAGCGCGGCGTATTGAACGCGTGGACGGGGTATCCGAATAAGGCCATATCGAAATCGTTGGGGTCCGGTGCGGTTGAAAAAGGTACCCGCGCTTCCCACACCGTAGCGGTGATTTCATACCCGGACAGAGCCCCGGCAACCATATCCGCGGCACAGCGCGTATTTCCCGTGCCGCTGAAAACGTAAATAACGGCTTTCTTCATTAAAAACCTCCGGACAGAACGACTACGAAGCTGATGATTTTTTTCATTATACAGCATATACCCCGTCCCAACAAGTTGATGCGCTCGCAAAAACGCCCTCCGTTGACAATATTATACAGGTGTGTTACGCTCTGATTCATAAGCCATGCAGGGGGTCGATGTCAATGACAACACCACAGTATCAATCGGATATAGAGGCGATCCTGGCGCATCGGTATGACCTGGGCGGCGATTACTGGACGACGCCGGACCAGCGGCTGATAAAAGGCGGCGTCTGGTCGGCCGCCGAAGCTGCCATGATGCTGCTGGAGCTTGGCGTGGCCCCTTCCGATCCGATCCTGCAGGAGATTGCCCGCCTGTTTTTCGACACCTGGCGGGAGGACGGCCGGTTTAAGCTCTCACTGGACGGCGGGATTCTTCCCTGCCAGACAATCATCGCCTTGAACGTCCTTTGCCATATGGGATACGCCGACGATGACAGGCTTCGGAAAACACTTGACCACCTCCTGGAGACACAACACCACGATGGCGGCTGGCGCTGCAGGAAGTTTTTCTTTGGGAAAGGCCCGGAGACAGAGTTTTCCAATCCCGGTCCGACACTGACGGCGCTGAATGCCTTCCGGTTTACCGACCTCCTCAACAAGGAGGAAGCGTTGGACCGCGCGGTGGAGTTCCTGCTCGCCCACTGGACGACCCGACTGCCCCTCGGCCCCTGCCATTATGGGATCGGAACGCGCTTCCTGCAGGTCGAGTACCCCTTTTCAAACTACAACCTCTTCGTCTATACGTATGTCCTGTCCTTTTACGGCAGGGCAAAGAACGACCCGAGGTTTCTGGATGCGCTGGGCGTCCTGCAGTCGAAGCTGGCCGACGGGATGATCGTTGTGGAGCGCGTCAATCGGAAGCTCGCCGGCTTGTCCTTTTGTAAAAAAGGCGCGCCCAGCGCGCTTGCGACACATCGGTATCTGGAAATATTGAAGAATCTCAACATTCCTTTTTCCTGAAACAGAAGCCAGCCCATTGACAAATTCAGTCAGTTGTGCTACGCTTTGCTCAAATTGAATCAATGCCATATAAAGCTGTGACGAAGAGGGTCGGAATCCTTTGTTCTCAGAGATGCCGGTAAAAGAAACCAAAGGTTTCTATTGGTGCGAGCCGGCAACACGGGAGACCTTATGACTTGTCCCTTCCGAGCCGGAGTGCAGAAAGCGAAACATTTACGCGTATGACTTACCGGAATATGCAACGCATATTCCATTAGAAATACTCGTAAGAGTATTTCTTTAGTAGACCACTCCCGCAGACGCTGCGTTAAAGCCGCGGACTTATTTGAGTCCATAAGAGGCCATAACGGCTTTGTGCTGACGCACAAAACCGTGGGCAATTTGAGTGGTACCGCGGGTATATGATAACCCGTCTCAAAGACAAATCTTTGGGACGGGTTTTTCCGTCCCGGAACGAGGTGCTTCATATGAATAAAAAAGCAAATATCGAACTGCGGCTCATTGAGATCGCCAACAGGATCAGGGAGCTTAGGGAAATCGAAGGCCTGTCACCCCAGGACATGGCCCGCGAGACGGGCGTCACCGTCAAAGAATACTTGGAGTGCGAGGCGGGGAGTTCCGACTTGAACTTTGCCTTCCTCTACCGCTGCGCATTGGCCTTGAATGTCGACATCACCGACATCATCGAGGGCACGAGCCCCACGCTGTCGTCCTATACGATCACAAGAAACGGCGCCGGGCAGCGCATCGAGCAGGCCCACGGCATGGTTTATTACAACCTGGCCCATGCCTTCAAAAACCGGACGACGGAGCCGCTCCGGGTCACGGCCATATACGATCCAGACGCCGAGAACCGCGAGATCGAGGTCACAACCCACGCCGGGCAGGAGTGCGATATCGTGCTGAAAGGTACCTTAAAGATCAGGATCGGCGACCACACGGAAGTATTGCACGAGGGTGACACCGCCTATTACGACAGCGCGACGCCCCACGGCATGATCGCCGTCGGCGGGCAGGACTGTATCTTTTACGCTATCGTCATCAATCCCCCCGAGGGTTTTGTATCGAATACTCCCGCGGCTATAACGAAACAGGAGCGCATCGCACCCGTGGGAAAAACAGCGGAAAAGGGCAGGGTCTGGGAAAACTACATAACGCCCGTTGAGGATGACAGTGGGCAGCTCCTTTCAATCTCCTTCAAGAACGAGGAGACCTTCAATTTCGGTTTTGACGTGGTGGATGCCCTTGCCGCCAAAAACCCGGATAAGCTCGCCATGCTGCATGTCGACCGCGAGAAGACCGAACGGCGCTTTACCTTCGGCGCGATGAGCCGCCTGTCCGCCCGCGCGGCGAACTATTACCGCTCGCTGGGCATTAAAAAGGGCGACCGGGTTCTGCTTGTCCTCCGGCGCAACTGGCAGTTTTGGGTTTCCATGATCGCCCTGAACAAGCTGGGTGCCATCGCAATCCTGGGTACCGATCAGCTTTTGCAAAAGGACTTCGAGTACCGCTTTAACGCTGCCGGGATCACGGCTATTGTCTGCACGGCTTTTGGCGGCGCGGCGGCCGAAGCGGAAAAAGCCATGGAAAACTGCCCAGCCGTGACGGTGAAGGTCATCGCAAACGGCAAGCGCCCGGGCTGGCATTCCTTCGACGATGAATATGAAGTGTTCCGCGGAACCTTCTCCCGGACGGAGGATACGGCCTGTGGCAGCGACCTGATGCTTGCCTTTTTCACCTCCGGGACGACAGGCTACCCGAAAATCGCCATGCACAACCATAAGTACCCGCTGGGCCACTTTGTGACGGCCCATTACTGGCAGTGCGTCGATCCGGAAGGCCTGCACCTGACGATCTCCGACACCGGCTGGGCCAAATCCATGTGGGGCAAGCTGTACGGCCAATGGCTCTGCGAGGCGGCCGTGTTCGTCTACGACTTTGACCGGTTCGACTCGGGCGACATCCTTCCGATGTTCAAACAATACGGCATTACCACCTTCTGCGCGCCGGCGACGATGTACCGCTTTATGATCCGCGAGGACCTGTCCAAATACGACCTGTCCGGCATCAAGCACGCCGCGATGGCCGGAGAAGCGCTCAATCCGGAGGTCTTCAACCAGTTCAAAAAGGCCACCGGCCTCTCCATCATGGAAGGCTTCGGCCAGTCGGAGGGCACGGTCCTTATCGGCAACTTCCGGGGCATGGTTTCGAAGGTCGGCTCCCTCGGCAAGCCGACGCCGCATTACCCCATTGACCTCATCGACGCGGACGGCAACTCCGTCGGCGTCGGCGAGACAGGCGAGATCGTCGTCCGCACCGAGCCCGGTCAAATCTGCGGCCTGGCAATTGAGTATTATAACGATAAGGACG
>CAZJCH010000099.1:0-7644 GCA_964544005.1 uncultured Papillibacter sp. | reverse complement strand
CGCATTTGACGGGAGCACGTCGCCGTATTTCGTCTTAACAACAGCTTTGTCTGCCTGCACACCATCGACAAGAACGTTATATAGGTTCGGAGATGCCGCGTTTTTATCAACGCCCATTCCGGACGTACAGTTCCCCTGCGGGTCTATATCGCACAGCAGGACCTTTTTGCCCGCCTCCTTAAGCGCGCAGCAAAGGTTCACGCATGTTGTTGTCTTTCCAACGCCGCCCTTTTGATTTGCAACGGCTATTACTTTTCCCATATTTCACCTCCTGGACTATACGACATCTCATTATAGCATAACAAGCTTTGTTTTCAAGGACAAAAATAACTAAATGTTTCACGTGAAACATTTAGTTATTTAAATCGTTAAATAGCGTTTTCAATATTCTGACCTCGTGTCCCCGGCTGAGCCGTCAGCTCAAAAACATGTTTATGTCTTCAAAGCTGATATTTTTATGAAGCGCAAGATTTATTCCGTAGCCGACGAGTTTGGAAATGTCGCTGACGTTTGCGTCGATCTCCTTTGGGGTGACAATCATTTCGCCACCGAAATGAGACATATCCTCCGGATTAATGTCCTTTGCGCCGGCTTGTTCGGCCAGATCGGCCGCCAGCGTTGCCGCGTCCACGACTGTCGGAACGCCGATTGCCATAACGGGTACGCCAAGCCTTTCTTTGTTAATGGCCGCGCGGCTGTTCCCGACGCCTGACCCGGGAACGATTCCCGTATCCGCAATCTGAACGGTTCGGCAAATTCGGGCAAGCTTACGTGATGCCAGCGCGTCGACGACAATTACCTGGTCAGGTTTCAGCTTCTCGACGACGGCTTTGATAAAGTCGGCGCTTTCAATACCTGTTGTTCCGAGAACGCCGGACATAAGAACGGATACGCGCCGCATTGAACCGAATTCCTCCGGCATTTTTTCCACAAGATGACGGGTCACCATTGTGTTTTTTGCAGTCTGAGGGCCTATGGCGTCCGGTGTGATGGCCTCGTTGCCGAGTCCAACGACAAGGACGCTGTCATTATCCTCCAGCTTCAGGAGTTCGGATATTTCTGTCCCCAAGGGTAAAGGCATTTTCTTCCCGTCTGAGCAGTCTGTCGATCTCCAAAGTGATATAAGAGCCAACGGGCTTGTTAAGTGCCTTAGCGCCCTCATCGTCAAGTATATCGACTGTTGTGATCTTGAATCCGTTGGAATCCTTTTCCCGTGACTTTACTCCGCTGAGCTCTGTCTGTTTGTCGGCGCTCTCTCGCCATAGTTCCTTTGCTTCAACCGCCAGGTCAGTACGTTTTGTCCACATATCCTCAGTTCCTCCTGCAAATCATGTGCATATTTTCTGCAATTCAATTGAAGCTATACGCATTTATCTTCAGCGCGGCACCGTGAAAAGCCTATTTTCAATTTAGTTAAAAAAACAATATTTATACTTGATTAATATCCAATCATGTGGTAGAATGACGTTCCGCACAACTATACAGTCTGTGACATTGTAGGAGGAGGTGGCTAAAGTATATGCCCAACATAAAATCCGCTGAAAAACGCGTTCTCGTCGCCAAGGAGCGTAACGCCAGAAACAAGGCGGCCAAGTCTGAGCTGAAAACAAGCTTGAAGAAATTTGACACGGCAGTATCCGAGGGTAATCGGGAAGGGGCCGAAAGCGCCTATAAAGTTGCAGTCAAGAATGTCGATCAAGCTGCGTCAAAAGGTCTTATTCATAAAAATAACGCGGCTCACAAGAAGAGCGGTTTAACCGTTAAACTCAACGGCCTGGCCCGCTGAGACGACAAATCGTATAAACGAAAGGCAGGGCCGCGCCCTGCTTTTCTTCTTTCCTGACATTTTTTCTTTTTATATTGTATACGTATCGAAACACTTGATTTTGTTGTCATTTTTTGATAAAATAAAGTACGGTTATCAGTGGTTTTATATATATGACCTGACAAACATGTGCTGGTTTTTTGCTGCAGCGGTCAGTTGAATAGGGTCGTTTTTTCTTTGTATAAATCCCCGAAAGGATTGAAGTTATGAATTCAGCTGCCGATGTGTGGAATAAAGTTCTTAAAATTCTCGGCACCGAACTGACCTCTACGGCTATTACGACATGGTTCGACGATTGCCGGGCCATAGAAATCGGAGACAACAAGCTTGTCATCCATACGCCGTCAAACTTTAAAAGAGACGTCATTGAGGGTCGGTTTATCGGCTCTGTAAAAAACGCGCTGAAAGAGCTTTTTTCCGGTGATTTTGACGTGCTCGTCCTTGGAGAGGGCGCGCTTGACAACTTCAGGTACATGGACGCGCAGGGTACCGAGTCCTCCGAAGAGGAGTTTACTTTTGAACGCTTTGTCGTCGGTAATTCCAATAAATTCGCTCACGCCGCCGCAAAGGCGGTTGCCGAAGGCCAGATCAAAAATTTCAATCCTCTTTTTATTTATGGGGAATCCGGCCTTGGTAAAACACATCTGCTCCACGCCATCCGGCATGCGGTCTCAAAAAAGCATCCCGAATATAACATTGTTTATGTAAAGGGCGATGATTTTACGAATGAGTTGATTCTTGCGCTTCAAGTCGGCAAAAATGTGGAGTTTCGAGAAAAATACCGTGGCGCCGATCTTTTTTTAATGGATGACATCCAGTTCATTGCCGGCAAAATTCAGACCCAGGAAGAGTTTTTTCACACTTTTAACACATTATTTGAAGCGAACAGGCAGATCGTTTTTACGTCCGACCGTCCGCCAAACGAGATGACGCGACTCGAAGACCGCCTGAAGACGCGCTTCGAGTCAGGCTTATTGGCCGATATACAGCCTCCTGACTATGAAACACGGATGGCTATCATTAAGAATAAGGCGCAGCAACTCGGAATGTTCCTCCCCGATGACGTCTCTACGTACATTGCCGAGAATATGACCTCAAACGTCCGGCAAATCGAGGGTGCCGTAAAAAAAGTTATGGCTTACCGCGATCTGATGAACGACAGCATTACTGTTTCTTCCGTTTCGAAGGCTATTAAAGACATGCTGAAAGAAAAAACGGAATACATACCGACCTCTGACCTGATCATAGACGAAACGGCTAAATACTACTCCCTCACGTCTGAGGATTTAAGGGGTCAGCGTCGCACCAGAAATACCGCTCTTGCCAGGCAAACATCTATGTATTTAATCAGAAAGCTTACAAATCTATCCCTTAAGGACATCGGTGACTTATTTGAAGGCAGGGATCACACAACCGTCCTGTCTTCCATTCGCCGTATCGAAGACACTATAAAGTCCTCCGGATCATTTTCACAGACAATAAAAGACATCATGGCAAATATTAACTCGAGAAACTGACTTATCCACATAAAGTTATTATATTTGTTATAATATTGTGTATAGTTTTGAAGCACTCACTTTTTCACAAAAGTGTCTTGATTTGTCCACATTACAAAAATGCAAACTATCCTGATTGTTAAAGGATATTTTCAGGTTTTCCACATATTTTTGTACTACTGCTACTGTTACTGAATATATTATATTATTCTTTATTTCTGTCTTTTATGCATCCGTTTTCCTGACAGATTAAGAAAGGAACATAGGTTATGAAATATACAGTGGAGAAGAATTTACTGCAGGCCGCCATTTTGACGGCGTCCCGTGCCTCTGCCGTAAAGAGCGCTGTTCCCGCGTTGGAGGGTCTTCTTGTGGAAGCCTCGGGTACCAGCGTTAAAATATCGGGATATGACCTAAAGACCGGAATTATTACGACAGTTCCTGCCGATGTGATTGAGGAAGGAAGTATCGTTTTAAGTGCCAGGCTCTTTGTTGATATAATAAGAAAGCTGCCCGACAATGTCGTATCGTTTTCAACAGACGAAAACCTTATGATTAAGATTGATTGCGGCATGAGCAATTTTCAGATACTCGGCACATCAGCTGCGGATTATCCCGACTTACCAACGGTTGATTACCAGAAATCATTGGCGCTGACGGAAACAAACCTTAAGAACATGATTGCACAGACCAATTTCGCCGTCAGCGACAACGAATCGCGTCCCATTCACACGGGCGCGCTTTTCGAAGCGGATAAAGGCATATTGACAATTGTGGCCATTGACGGGTTCAGACTGGCGCTCCGGCGAGAGCAGCTAAGTAAATCAGATCAGTCACCGCTCAGTTTTGTCGTTCCTGGAACGGCGCTGAGTGAGGTCGAAAAAATTCTTACGGACAGCGAAGAGCTCGTCTCTGTTATGCTCGGTTCTAAACATATCATGTTTGTTATCGGCGGAACAGTACTGATATCAAGGCGTCTTGAGGGCGAGTTTCTAAATTATAAGAATTCTATACCGCATAATGAAAAATACAGTATAGAAGCCGACCGCCGATCCGTTGTCGATGCCGTTGAGCGCGTCTCCCTCATTATCAGCGATAAGCTCAAGAGCCCGGTACGCTGTACGTTTGACGACGGCGTTCTCAAGTTGCTGTCCAGTACGGCGCTTGGCAGGGCAAGCGACGAATGTGCGGTAAAGGGTGACGGAGAGGGCCTTGAAATCGGTTTTAACAACAGGTACCTTCTGGAGGTCCTTAAAGCCGCACCCGCCGACACCATCCGCATCAATATCACGTCGGGAATATCGCCATGTATCATCATACCAGCAGACGGGACCAATAGCTTTTTGTATATGATCCTTCCAATCAGGCTCAAAGCTAATGAAAGTTAAAGTAAGAAAAACAGGCGGCCAAGCTGAAAAGCCCAACAAGACGGAGAAGCGGATATCCATAAACGGTGAGTTCATTCGTCTTGATGCCTTACTAAAATATGCCGGTATTGCACAATCCGGCGGAGAAGCAAAGCTTTATATTCAAGATGGCGAAGTGACCGTCAATGGAGATATCTGCGAACAGAGGGGCAAAAAAATCCGTCCCGGCGATATGGTAGGCTTTTGCAACACTGTATTGACGATCATCGGTACGGATAAGGAAAACAGGAATGATAGTTAAATCAATTACGCTTGACAGTTTCAGGAATTATTCGAGTTTTACAGCGGATTTTACCGAAACGGTTAATATCATTATCGGTAAAAACGCGCAGGGCAAGACAAACCTTTTAGAAGCCGTCTATTTTCTGACCGCAGGGCGATCGTTCCGCGCGAGAACCGACAAGGAGCTGATTGGCTTCGAAAAAGACAGCGCAATAATTATGGCAGATATCTGCTCCGAAGGTAGAGAACAGAGGCTTGAGGCCAGACTGCACCGAAGCAAACGCCGGCAGTTTATAGCCAATAATGTAAGATTACAGACGGCTGCAGAATTGTCCGGCAAGCTCCGGGCGGTTCTTTTCTGTCCTGATGATCTGAACTTGATCAGAGAAGGTGCGGCTGTCCGAAGGCGGCTCATGGACGGATGTCTGTGCCAGCTCAGGCCGCGTTATGCGGCGGCGTTGACGGAGTTTAACAAGCTGCTTGACCATAAAACGAGAATTCTGCGTGATTATCACGAAAAACCGTCATTACTTTACACGCTGGACGAGTTTGACGACCGCTTGGCGGCGATGAGCGCGGAACTGATCCGTTACAGAGCCGTATTTGCTGCCCAGCTCTCTGAGAAGGCAGCTTCAATTCACAGAGAGTTTTCCGGGGGATCAGAAGCTTTGAGCATCAAGTATCGTACCGTCAGCACTATAACCGATACGAGTAAGCCGACACCGGAACTTCTGACGATGATTCTGGAGCATCAGCGCGCGCATCGGCGCGCCGAGCTTGATACCGGCACATGCCTTACAGGCGCGCATAAGGATGAGCTTGACATTGAAATAAACGGCAGGTCCGCCAGAAGCTTCGCCTCACAGGGCCAGGCCAGAACAGCGGCGCTTTCTGTCAAGCTGGCCGAGAGGCAGATCCACTATGACGACAGGGGAGAATACCCGCTTCTGCTTCTGGATGATGTTCTCTCCGAGTTGGATTCAATAAGGCAGGATTATGTCCTGAACCATATTAATGACGGTCAGGTTTTTATAACCTGCTGCGAGGATGCGCATATCGCTTCGCGGACGGGCGGCAGAGTTCTCTGTATTGACGGTGGAAAACTCTTCGAATCAACTTAAAAAATACGGAAAACCATCGGATATTGGTTAAAATATACATAGTGTTAAACATGGCGATGCCGTATATCGCCCAAAGGATATATTAGAAAGGCTGAATGGAATGTATCTGCATCTTGGCCAGAATGTTGTCGTGCCGTTTACATCCGTTGTCGGCGTCTTTGATCTCGACAACACAACAGGCTCCCATCTGACACGTACCTTTCTGTCAGGCGCCGAGAAAGCCGGACATATCGTTAACATATCTGATGACATACCAAAGTCTTTCATCATTTGCCACGAAGGGGACAAAGAGGTCATTTATCTTTCGCAGTTGGCTTCGACGACCCTCTTTAAACGCAGCGAGACAATGCGCTTTGAATAACCGGGACGCACCGCATGATCCAATGGAGGAGAGGTTTACATGGCTGATATAGTAAATAAGGTTCCACAAGAATACGACGCATCTCAGATACAGGTACTCGAAGGTCTGGAAGCCGTCAGAAAAAGACCCGGGATGTATATCGGATCGACATCAGCATCCGGCCTGCACCATCTGGTATATGAGATTGTTGATAACGCCATTGACGAAGCGCTCGCCGGTTTCTGCGACGATATTTCCGTCATTATCGGCGAAGGTGACATCATCACGGTCATTGATAACGGACGCGGAATCCCCGTCGGTATTCAAGAGCAGATTGGAAAAAGTGCGCTGGAGGTCGTTTTCACAGTGCTGCATGCTGGCGGCAAATTCGGCGGCGGCGGCTACAAGGTATCCGGTGGACTGCACGGCGTCGGCGCTTCTGTTGTCAACGCCTTGTCAGAATGGCTGATCGCTAGAATTCATACAAACGGGAACATATATGAAATGCGCTTTGAGCGCGGCGCAATCACACAGGAACTGACGGTCATTGGTCAGACAGATAAAACCGGCAGCACAATTACCTTCAAGCCCGATCATGAGATTTTCGAAGAGACTGTTTTTAATTATGAGACGATCCTGGTCCGCATGCGCGAGCAGGCATTCCTGAATGCCGGTCTTAAAATCAGGACCATTGACGAACGGCCTGGCAGCATCGCAAAGGATGAAATGTGCTACGAGGGCGGCATCAAGGAATTTGTCACATACATCAACCGGAATAAAACGTCTTTGCACAACGACGTTATCTATTTGAACGGCACGAGGGACGATTCCATGGCCGAGGTGGCGCTTCAGTATAACGACAGCTACAATGAGCTGATCCTGAGCTTTGCAAATAATATTCATACGCCGGAGGGCGGCATGCACGAGACGGGGTTCAAGACGGCGCTCACCCGAGTATTAAACGACTACGGCAAAAAAAATAATCTGTTGAAAAATGAAGACAAGGTATCTGGAGAAGACTGCCGGGAGGGCTTGACGGTTGTGATTTCCGTGAAGCTGACGGACGCCCAGTTTGAAGGCCAGACGAAGGCCAAGCTCGGCAACAGTGAGATCCGGACGCTGGTGGATAACATCGTCAGCGACAAACTGACAGAATATATGGAGAAAAATCCGGCCGTCGCCAGGACAATACTTGAAAAGGCCATCACATCAT
>CAZJCH010000098.1:5746-7716 GCA_964544005.1 uncultured Papillibacter sp. | reverse complement strand
GGTGACGGTCAGAGCGCCTGTGGAACTGTTATACACAGCGCTTGTGATTGTCGGAGCGGCCACATTGCTGACGGTGATGCTGTTGTCCGTCAGGTCGGCCGCGCCGGGAACTGCAGTTACCCAACCCGCTGCCGCTGCCAAATTGTACAATGTACCGCCGGTGGAGCTTGTGCCGTTCTTGTTCAGTCTCTGATTTAAGGAGGCTCTATCGGTGGCGCTTAGAGTCAGTGTGAACTGGGTGAGGGAGTCTCGCTCCACATCGGACGTATTCGTCAGGGTATATGTTTCACTGCCTTCGCCCGTGACGGTTATTTTCGATGCGTCGATATCGGAGGCGCTGCCGTTTGCGAAGAAGTTGGTGCCTGTAACGACGAGAACACCGCTCGTGCAGTTATATGTCGCGCTGGTGATCGTGGGAGGCCCGCCGTCGTCGTTCGTTATTGTACCGCTGCTCATAGAATCGGCGATCGTCGCGTTGGTTGCATTTGTCAGATTCAGGAGAACTGTCTCATTTTCCTCGTCGGTTTCATCGCCGTTGACCGTAACGGTGACGGTTTTGGCCGTTTCTCCGGGGGTGAAGGTCAGTGTGCCCGAAGCTGACACATAATCGCTGCCGGCCGTCGCCGTGCCGTCGGCGGTGGCGTAGTCCACTGTGACCGTTTTGCCGCTGGCGGGGGATAAGGTCACGGTAAACACAAGGTTTGCAGAACCGACGTTGCCTTCAGAGACGGATGGATCGTTGATGCTGATGGACGGCAGCGGGTCGTCGTCCGTGATGGTCCCGACACCCTGGCTGTCAGAAATATCAGCGCCGGTCGCATTCGAAAGATTCACGTACAGGGTCTCGTTTTCTTCGTCGGTGCCGTCGCCGTAGACCGTAACAGAAACGGTTTTGGTCGTTTCTCCCGGGCTGAAGCTCAGCAATCCGGATGCGGCGGCGTAATCGCTGCCGGCGGCTATCGCCGTTAAGTTGGCGGTGGCGTAATTCACTTTGATGGTCTGGTCGCTGGCGGCGGATAAGGTCACGGTGAATTGCAAAGTCGCCGTGCCGGCGTCGCCTTCGGCGGCGGACGCATCGCTGATCGAAATCGTCGGAACGTCGTCGTTTGTAATCGTGCCGGTGCCTTCTGAATCCGAGATGGTTGCGTTCGATGCGCCAGAAAGATTCAATATGAACGTTTCATCCGGCTCCACGAGCGGATCGCCGTTCACGGTGACTGTGACATTTTGGCTTGTGAGACCCGGGTTAAAGGTCAGCGTTCCGGATGTAGCTGTGTAGTCAGAACCGGCTGCCGCTGTGCTGTCGGCTGTGGCGTAATTCACCGTGACGGTTTTACCGCTGACGGGGGATAAGGTCACGGTAAACGTCAGGTACACTGTGCCGGAGTCGCCTTCGGCGACGGATGGATCGTTGATGCTGATCGACGGCGCCGGGTCATCGTCTGTAATCGTCACTGTCTGCTGCTGCGTGCCATCTTCCGTGCCGTTTGTGACGCTGGAGATATCGATGATGACCGTCTCATTGACTTCATCTATCGTATCGTTGACAGCGGTGAGCGTTACGGCGCCGCTGGTGCTGCCGGCGGGAATAGTGATCGCTGCCGCTGACGCCGCATAATCCGTACCTTCGCCCGTCGCCGTGCCGGTATAGATGAGATTGACCGTTACGACCGAGGTGTACGTATTAGACAAGGTCGCCGTGACCGTCGCGCTGCCGCCTGTTTCGTCCATGCTGACATTATTGACAGTAAGCGTCACCATCGGCAGCGCTGGCGCACGGGTTACTGTCACCGCGTAATACTTAATGGTTGTCGTGTCCTATGCCGTTACTTTTATGTAGACGGTCGTCGCGCCGCCGGAGGTCAGGGCGATGGTGCCAGCCCCTGTGACCTCTGTTGAAAAAGCTGCATTGGAATAAAGACTGAAGGTCGCGTTCGCCGCGACGGCGAGGTCCGCGCGCTCGAGGGTCG
>CAZJCH010000098.1:0-5736 GCA_964544005.1 uncultured Papillibacter sp. | reverse complement strand
GCTTTTGCGTTTGCGACGTCAATGCCCCAGGTGACGGCATGTGCCGCGTCCGCGCCCGTCTCAGCACCTGGCGTCCCGTCCGCCTGCCCGGCGACGCTCGTGAGGCCGGCATCGGAGCTGAGCACAGTGACACTGATTGTCCGTGTCGCCGCCGCTGTGCCGTCCGACACCGAAACGGTAAAGCTGTCGGTTCCGGCATAACCTGCAGCCGGCGTATAGGTCATCGTGCCGCCCAGCGTGATATCGGCACTGCCGGACAGCGCCGTTGCACCCGATATGGTAAGCGTTCCGTGGACCGGTGCCGTATGCTGCGACCAGGTCAGCGTCTGACCGGCATCCATATCGCTGGCGTGAAATAGGCTCCGGATATCCGTCGCCGAGGAGTTCTGGGCAATTGAAAAGGAGCCCGTGCCACCGCCGACAAACGACGGCGCGGTGTTGAAATCTGCGACTTCGATCGTTATCGTCCGGTCGATCGTATAATCCGTGCCGGAATACGACGTTCCTGTACCGGTTATATCGAAAGTATAATCTCCAACTTGATCAGTAAAGAAATATATGTAGTCATATGTGGTGGCAATCGGGTCATAGCCTATATACTCACTGGGATAATTCAACTCGGTCGTCCTAGCCTCTTCCCAGTACAGATGCCCTTGATATGGAGTGTTATTAACAGGAACTGTAACAGAAATAGAATAATCGCCGTCATCCAGATCTGCTGCGCTGACACCTGTTAACTCTGTTAATGGCAGGGCAAGAGGCTCACCAAGGTTTGCGCTGTAGGGATTCGGATAAGCCGCCCTCGCCGGCAGCGTCACTGCGGGCAGCAGCGATATCATCATAACCAGTGTTACAAGCACGGACAGGAATTTCCGGTCAAATTTCTTTCGCATAATAGTTCTCCTAAAGTCTTCTTTTTCTTCATACCTGTTTTGATCTTTGATTAACTTCCCAATACATATTTTATCGACACATTTTGCAGGAGGTTTATATATATTAGCCAAAAAGAGGTGAGGTATTTATATAAATATGTTAAAATTATCAATATATTTCCTGGCGAATACATTTCTTCCAATTGAGTAAGAGATTTTTGCAAGGCGCGCCTTGCGCTGATGTTTCGCAAGCAGGGTCAAGATTTTGTGACGATCAGCTGGTAAACTCCGTCTGTGAAATGAAGAAGAAGGAGGAAGCGGTATGACAAAACCTTTAATCGTCAAGGGACTGAGCAAGTCGTATGGCAGCGTGCAGGCCCTGGAGGGGCTGGAGCTGGAGGTTGAAAAGGGGGAGATATTCGGACTGCTGGGGCATAACGGGGCGGGAAAAACCACTGGTATAGAATGCATGCTGGGCATCAAAAAAGCTGACGCGGGATCGGTGCGGCTGCTCGGTATGGACCCCACCGCCGACAGAAAGAGGCTGTTTGAAAGGGTCGGCGTCCAGTTTCAGCAGACGGGGTACCACGACAAAATACGCGTATCAGAGATATGTGCGCTGACGCAGGCGTTATATTCGAATCCGGCGGATTGGAGGGAGCTGCTGAAAACCTTCGGACTGGCCGGTATGGAAAAGCGCACGGTATCGGAGCTGTCGGGCGGCGAACGGCAGCGGCTTTCCGTGCTCATTGCCCTGATCCCGAAGCCGGAGATTGTTTTCCTCGATGAGCTGACGACGGGGCTGGACTCAAAGGCCCGGCGCGATGTGTGGAAGTACCTTGAGAAGCTGAAGGCGGGCGGCCTGACCGTCCTGCTGACCTCCCATTACATGGACGAGGTCGAAGCCCTGTGCGATGAAATCCTGATTTTGAAAAAGGGGCGGACAGCCGCCTGCGGAACGGTTCGGGCGCTTATTGAAAAAAGCCCGTATGACACTCTTGAGGAAGCATATTTATGGTATTCCGGCGAGGAGGAAACAGAATATGAGAGCATTTAACGCCATGTTCAAAAGCGAGTTTACCCTGTCGATCCGTGATATGAATATCCCCATTTTCGGTATCATTTTTCCGGTCATTGTCGCGGTGATCATCGGGCTGGTGAACGGCACAAAGCCCGCCTTCGAGGGCGCTTCTTACAGCTTTATCGCGCAGAGCTTCGGCGGCTTCGCCGCTATCGCCGTCTGTGCCACCGCACTAATGGGTCTTCCGCTGCTCGTGGCCGATTACCGGCAGAAAAAGATCCTTAAGCGGTTCATGGTCACACCCGTGAGCCCCGGAAAGCTGCTGCTGGTACAGGTTCTCGTCAACCTCATAATGTCCGTCATATCACTTGTCCTGATTTACATCGTCTGCATGCTCTTCTGGGGGTACGGGATGGACGGAAATATCGGCTTTTTTTTGCTGTCGTGGCTGCTTGTGCTTGTGTCCATGTACAGCATCGGTATGATGCTGGCCAGCGTATCGCCCAATATGAAAACGGCGTCCATGCTCTGCTCACTCGTCTATTTCCCGATGCTGTTCTTCTCCGGCGCCACGATCCCCTATGAGATCATGCCCAGGGGTGCGCAGGCTGTCATGGATTTTCTCCCGCTGACCCATGGCATCAAGCTCCTAAAAGCCACGTCGCTTGGTCTGCCGGTCGATAATATTATGGTCTCTATTATTGTGCTTGGCATAATTGCCGTCGTCTGTACAGTGTTGTCCCTCCGGTTTTTCAGATGGGAATGAGCGAAAAAAAAGCCCCTGCCGCGGCTGCTTCCGCGGCAGGGGTTGCGCTGTGCTCATTGAAGCTCCTGCCTGTATTTATTTTCCACTCTGTTTAAAAACGCGTCGAATTGTTCTGTGATATTGGTCAAATAGAAGTCCTCATCAGCTTCGTTAAAGCTGGACAGCATTTCACCCACCTGTCGTTTCGACAGTGTCCTGTCTATCCAGGGATAGAGGATGTCGTCTTCCTTCTTAATATGCTGGGTCAGGAGCTCCCTGTAGCTCTCCAGGCCTTTGATCACATCGTCACGGCGCCCGGCTGCAAGTCCCGCCAGGACCTGTTTTACAAAACTCCGGCCAGTCCTGTGGTCCTCGACCATCACCTGAATGATATCCTGGCTCTCATCTGTATATTTAAAAAGGATATCCTCTTCTTTTGCGTGATGATATTTGTCCGCGTAGTTTTGAATAAAGAATGCGCAGTGCTCAATGATATCCGTATCCATTTCTTCTTCCTGCTGAATTTTTGAGACTATGTAAGGGATGAGGGCAAGAAGCCGCTTAATCCTGTCATGCTCGTCAACAAGCCGTTCAAAGGGGGGCGAATACTTTCTAGCCGTCATCACCGTTTCTGTCGCGGTATCCGCATCCGGAATGACGATGTCGGCATCTGGATCAATAACCTTTGTTATTTTCGCCATAACGACCTGTTCCTGCGCCTTGGGCAGCCCGTGAATGGAGATGACGTCCTTCAGCAGGCAGGTGCCCACGCTGCAGGTCACGCAGCCGATGCCGGCCTCATTGAGCAGGATGCCGACCTGCGGGAACTCGTTGATGACCTCTTTGATGCTTTTATTTAAGTAACTGTCCATTCGCCTCAGCTCCGTTTCCGATGTTTTTATTTCATAAGCACATTATATGGGAGAAACAGACGGATTTCTGTTGTTTATACAACACAAATCCCGCGGGAGTCAGAACCCGCGGGATTTACTGAATTTGTGTAAAATGCGCGAATATATCAACGAGATATCGGCCTAATGCCCAATGTCTCGGGCTGTTTGCCAGGCCGATTTTGTGGCTTCGGTGATGTTTTTCGGGGTGAGGCAGTCGCCGAGCTGATAAAACTCGGGGGCGCAGAAGCGGAGGGCGTTTGCCTCGTCGCGGAGGGGCTTCTGGCCGACGGCGTAAATCACCGTGTCGGCTTCAAAGAGCCTTTGACCGTCGGGACCTTCAGTGAGAACACCCTTTTCGGTAATTTCCAGCGCTTTTGTGTTCAGATGAACCTTGATGCCCAGCTTCCGGATTTCGATGCCGATGGAGAGGCCCTGCAGCATGTTGCCGCCGTTGTTGAGCTCGGGGAGCATCTCGACGATTGTCACCTCCCGACCCATAGCGGCCAAATGAATGCTGAGCTCCGCGCCCACGAGGCCGCCGCCTAAAACAACGACGCGCTTGCCGGCCTTGCCGGGCTCAATATAGATTGCCTCCGCGCTGAAGACGTTGGCGCCGTTAATTCCCTTGATGCCCGGGACGACGGGGCGCGCGCCCAGGGCGGCGATGATGACGTCGGGACGGAGGCTCTCGGCCAGCTCCGGCGTCACCGGCGTATTGAGACGGACGTCGATTGCCGCCTTATTGATCCGCTTTGCCTGAAGCTCGAGATATTCCGCCAGATGCTTTTTAAACGGGACGCCGTCCTCGCATTTCAAAGCGCCGCCCAGCCGGTCCGATTTTTCGCAAAGGATGACGTCATGCCCGCGCTCGGATGCCGTCAATGCCGCCTGCATGCCGCCGATGCCGCCGCCGGCGATCAGAATTTTTTTCTTTTCGGCCGCGGGGATGTCGAATTTTGCCTCGTATTCGTGCCCGATGACAGGATTGATGGCGCATAAAAACTGGCTTTTGGCCATGAGATTTGAAAAGCAGGCGAGGCACCGCATGCATTTTGTGATGTCGTCGGCTTTACCCGTCCGGGCCTTCAGAGGCAGGTCGGGGTCGGCAATCAGCCCGCGGGCGACGTCCACGATGTCGGCTTTTCCGGAGGCGATAATTTCCTCCATCAAAGCGGGGTCGCTGAGCGCGCCGACAGTGGCGACGTATGACTTCTTTATATGCTTTTTGACTTCTGCTGCATATTTGACGTTGGCGCCGTCTTCAAGGAACATGCTGGGGTGCGTGACTGTAAACACATCCCACACCTCGTGGCTGCCCGCCGAGACGTGGATGATGTCGGCGTGGCCGTCCAGCTGCTTGGCGATCTCAATGCCCTCGTCGATGTCATAGCCGCCGGGGTGGCATTCCGAGCCGCTGATGCGGATCTCGATGGGAAAGCCTGGGCCGACCGCTTTGCGCACGGCGTCGCAGATAGCCACGGCGATACGGCAGCGGTTTTCGACGCTTCCGCCCCAACGGTCAGTGCGCGTATTTGAGATCGGCGAGACGAACTGGGAGATGAGCCAGCCGTGGCCGCCGTGGATCGTCACCATGCCGAAGCCGGCTCTTTTGCACCAGGCCGCCGCCTCGGCAAACCTGTTAATCGTCATTTCAATGATCTCTTCCGTCATGGGCAGGACATGGCAGCCGTTTTCATGCGTGAATTCCACCGGTCCGTATACTTGATTGCCGTCTTCAAAGGAACCGAAGGAGTGGCTGCCGCCGTGCTGCAGCTCTACCGAGGCCACCGCACCATGGCGCGATATGGCGTCGGCCAATTTGCACATAGCGGAGAACGCCGCCTGCTCGCCCAGCCGGACGCGGCTGCTGCCCGTCCGCCCGTGTACAGGATCCGCAGAGCAGTCGCCGACGCAGACGGAGGCCGCGCCGCCAAGGGCCTTCCGTTCGTAATAAGCACATGTCTCCGGCGTGGGGGTCTGATGTGAGGACAGATTGCTCGGCCCCGTCGGCGAACCGAAAAGCCTGTTTCTGAAGACAGTATTTCCTATAGTAACAGGCTCAAAAAGATGCGGGTACTTAATTTGATTCATAGCATATTCCCGGCGATATGACGCCGTCCTTTCGGTCATTGTTTTGAAAAAATTATAGTATCGCCGCAACTGAATGTCAAAAGGTATATGTGTGTACCGGAATATTAGTATCAG
>CAZJCH010000097.1:3878-7770 GCA_964544005.1 uncultured Papillibacter sp. | reverse complement strand
CCGTCGACCTCCAGCGTGACAGGCTGGCGTTCTAACCAACTGAACTACTGGGCCTCATTAATGGTGGGAACAACAGGGCTCGAACCTGTGACCCCATGCTTGTAAGGCATGTGCTCTCCCAGCTGAGCTATGCTCCCCAACAGCTGCCGTCCTTAGCGACGTTTGTTATTATACTAAAAGGCTTCTATGTTGTCAACACAAATATAACTATTTTTCAGGACTTGTGAAAACACTCGAAGCGCAGGAACATTTCACGTTTTTTCCTGTCTTTTCCTGCGGGATTTTAATATTTCCTGCGGCTGGACATGATACACAACGTCGCAGAACTGACAGGTTACCTCTACGGGCTCGCCTTTTCTTTCCATATCCTCCAACTCGTCGCTGTCAATGCTCGACAGCACCTCGAGGACCCTCTTCCTGGTGCAGTAGCATTTGTATTCAATCGGCCTTCGTTCGAGGATCTGAATGTCAAAGCCCTTCAGGGCGCGAGAAACAAGATCATCAATACTGCCGTCCTTCAACACCCCTGTAACGGCGCCTGTTTCGGCGATGTTTTGCTCCAGCGTATCCAGAACGGTATCCGGTGCTCCCGGTAACAGCTGTATGATATAACCGCCCGCCGCCAGAACTGATTGATCCGTATCGACGAGGACGCCCAGCGCGCAAGCCGTCCGTACCTGCTCGCTTTCGTAGAAATATGCCGTGAAATCCTCGGCGATCTCGCCGCTGACGAGCTGGGTGCTGCCGACGTACGGCTCCTTCATGTTGAGGTCGCGGATCACGGTCAGCATGCCGTCTTTTCCGACGGCGGCGCCGACGTCCAGCTTTCCGTTTTCCTTCTTCGGCAGATCCACATGGGGATTCTGGACATACCCGCGGACGTTGCCCTCATAATCCGATACGGCTAGAATACTTCCAAGGGGCCCGCCGCCGTTGATGCGGACGGTCACGGAGGCTTTTGGGTCCTTCAGCATATGCCCGAGCATTGACGCTGCGGCCAGCGTCCTGCCCAGCGCTGCCGTCGCCACAGGCAGTGTCGTGTGGATCACACGCGCGCGCTCCGTGAGTTTTCTTGTCGATACGGCGTTTATTTGAATAAAGCCGTCTTTTGTAACGGCTCTGATGAGTTCATCCATCATGTCGCCTTTCTTTACTTTGGTTTTCTGGCCGTAAAAAAAATACGCTTTTCGTTTTCGGACGGTTTTGCAAATGTCATTTCCCCGTAGATGCTGATATCCGCAAAACCTGCAGTTGTCAGCATCATTGCCAGCTCGGACGGTTCATATGCGTATTCGATATGCTCTTCCCTGCAGCGTTTCCATTTTATCCCTTCCCGTGCGAAGATATCCATACCGTAACTGCAAGCGTTTTCCTTTTTGTCATACGATGCCCGCCAGACGCAGTAGACGTCTTCCGTTTCGTCGAGAAAAACTTCCCCGTCAAGGCCTTGAAGCTTTGACGGGGTATTTATATCAAAGATAAATATGCCGCCGGGTTCAAGAAAAAGGCGGACGCGACGCAACACTTCGGCAATACGGTCCGGTTTGATATAGTTCATGCCGTCAAGCGAACAGACGGCGGCATCCACAGTCCCGTAAAGCCGCTCCAGCGGTTGGTTAATAAACATCGGCCTGTTTGCCATGTCAAATGACTTTTCCGCCGCGACGGCGAGCATTTCAGGGGAAGCGTCGACGCCGATCATGTCAAAGCCGCGTTCGGCCAGCAGACAAGTGAGTGTGCCGGTTCCGCAGGCCGTATCAAGGATCGTTTTAACAAGAATGCCCGACTGTTTGAAGATTGCTTCGTAATAATCCGCAATAGCGCCATACGGCACATCGCGCGTCAGGCTGTCGTAGAATCGAGCCAGCGAGACATACGCGTTCATTTTTTCTTCTCCGCCAGTCTTTTAAAGGCGATCTCGTATCCGTCGGCCCCGTACATGAGGCTCCTATTGACACGGCTGATCGTTGCAGAGGACGCACCTGTCTGCTCAAGTATACTGTTATATATATGCCCCTGATTGAGAAGCATGGCGACGTGATAGCGCTGCTCCATGGCGCGCAGCTCCGTTACAGAACACAGGTCGTCAAAAAATCTGATACACTCATCGACTGACTCCAGCGTCAGTATAGCCTCGTACATCTCGATATTTCTGTCTTTTTTGTTGTTCTTCATGTTTTTATTCATATGTGTCCCCTCCAGGAAAGCATCATTCTCATTACCTAATTTTACAGCACTAAAGCATTGAAGTAAAGTAGTATTTTTATCTTTAACCCTTTTGTTCCTGCCGACATATTGTATGAACGAAGGGGCGTGATTTTAAATGATGAACATTTCCGAGGGGCGTTTGTCAGAAGAGCTTACATACGAAGGGATCACCATGGTCACCGCCGATTTCCGTTACCCCATTGTTTCAAGCGGCGACAGCAAGGCCGACAAACGCATAAACAATTATTATAAGCATATTGCTAAAACACTCATGAGGAAGGCGCGAAACGAGCTATTGCCTTCAGCGGTGGAGGAATGGCGATATACCAATGAAAGCGGCTTTCCGTTTCGGCAGTTTGAGTCAGTCATGAAATATGAGGTGACATACAACTCTTTGGAGATCCTGAGCCTGTTTTACGACGTCTACGAATATACGGGTGGAGCCCACGGTATCACAAAACGCTTCGGCGATACGTGGCGCTCTTCGACCGGCTGGTTTTTGGAGCTTGCCGACTTCTTCCCCCGCGGTACAAATTACAAGCGGCTTCTCATCGACAACGCAATTGCGATTGCATCGAAACAAACAGCGGAAGGGACACATCAGTATTTCGAAAATTACACAAAGCTGATCCGTAAGTATTTCAACCAGAACAAGTTTTACATACTCACCAGCGGTATTGCGATCTTTTACGATCAGTATGCCATCGCACCCGGTTACGAAGGTACGCCCGTGTTTGATTACACCTCTGAAATCGCAACATACGCCTGAAAAGTCAGCTCATTAAAGCGTCCTGCATTGTGCAGGCATCCTCATCGAGACCCTTTGTCATTTGAAGCGCTTCATCGATATCGTAGTCAACGCACTTCTCACCGTTCATGCAGATGATCCTGTTATAAACGCCGTCTGCCAGGAGCCGGACGGCTCTGTACCCCATGCGCGAGGCTGTCACCCTATCCCGTACGAGGGGAGAACCGCCGCGCTGGATGTGGCCGAGTGTCGTGACGCGTGTGTCTATTCCCGTTGACTCCATTATTTTTTCTGCGACGCTGTTTGCCGATGCCGCCCCTTCGGCGACGACGACGGTAAAGTGGGTATGCCCCGTCAGCCGGGCCGAACGGATCCTGTCGATGACATCCTTCTCGAAATCGACTTCCATTTCCGGGATCAAGGTTACGGTAGCGCCCGCCGAGATGCCGACGTTCAGGGCGAGATGCCCGGCTCTGTGCCCCATTACCTCTACGACGGAGCACCGCTCATGGGCCTGCATCGTGTCCTCCAGCTTGTCCACGGCGTCGATCGCCGTGTTGCAGGCGGTGTCAAAACCGATGGTATAACTCGTACAGCCAATATCGTTGTCGATGGTGCCGGGAATGCCGATGACGGGAATCCCCTGCCTCGACAGATCCAGCGCGCCCTTGTAGGAGCCGTCACCGCCGATAATGACGAGGCCGTCGAGGCCTCTGAATCTGCAGTTTTCGGCAGCGCGCTTCTGCCCCTTTTCCGTTAGGAATTCGGGACTTCGCGCCGTAAAGAGGATCGTACCGCCCCAGCGCTCGATCCCGCTGACATCTTCGGCAGACATCGGCGTCATATCGCCGCTGATAAGCCCGTTATAGCCCCTGCGGATGCCGATACATTCGATTCCGAGATGCAGCGCGGTCAGAACAACGGCCCTGATTGCCG
>CAZJCH010000097.1:0-3868 GCA_964544005.1 uncultured Papillibacter sp. | reverse complement strand
CAGGTGCGTCTCCTCCCGAGGTCAGCACACCAATCCGTCTGACGCTATTGCCCATATGATTGCCTCCTTGTTCTATCTATAGACAGTGTGACTGTCATCGAATAATTCAATACGCCTGAAAAAGTTAAAATCCGGCGCGTGTGACGGCAGATGATGATGAATCGCCGTTATCAGGTTATCGGGGTTAAGCGACGGATTCTGCGCCGATATGACGGCGTCTATGCTCAGTTCATCCCGGCTTTCTTTAATAAGGTTGAGGTGAAATATACTTGGGATGATATTAATTTCTGCGCTGCCTTTTTTTGTTTTCTTCGATATGATGAGCTCTTTGCCGCCGAACAAAGCTTCCAGGCCGGGAACCGTGTCCGGGCGGACGCCCTCGTCAAAAACGAGCGTACCTTTGATTCTCTGCCATTTGATTTCGGAGAATTTTTTCGTCGGCTCATACGCCTTTAAAGCTTCGATACCTTCCGGCATCGTTTTGTTCAGGAGTGCCGGCAGCGGGCTTAAGTCGAGCTCGTCCATAAGGTCAAAATCCAGCAGCTCGCAGACGCTTTCGATGCCGACGGACAACGGCAGTGCGAAATTCATATAGGGGTGCGGATTGAAGCCCTCCGTGTGGCGCAGCCTGACGCCCGCGCGCAAAAACACGCGTTGGAAGGTCCGCATCAGGTCCAGGTGGGAGATATATTTTGCCCGGCCTGTTTTTGAAAATAAAAGTCTTGTTCTATTCATCGCAAGTCCCCCCGTTCAGGAGCGACGCTGCACCGCAGCCGGTGCATTTTGTTCGGCAGTCGGGAGTAATTTCGTTGTTGTACGCGGCGTTCCTCTCTTTCCAGAGGTATTCCTCCGTGACGCCGGCAGATACGACATTCCAGGGGAATATCTCGCCGCAAGGGCGTTCCCGCTGCGCGTAAAACGCGGGATCAAGCCCGCAGGCCTCGAAAGCGTTTTTCCAGCGTTCATAAGAAAAATATTCGTCCCAGGCGTCCAGGCGCCCGCCGTTTTTAACGACGTGTTCAATCACAGCTCCAACGCGTCTGTCGCCTCTGGCCAGAACGGCCTCGATCAGGCTCGTCTCCGGTGAATGCCAGTTATATGTGATAGCCTTCGAGCGCATGGTGCCGCGCAGGAGCGCCACGCGCCGCTGATACTCTTCAGGCGAGACCTGAGGAGCCCACTGGAACGGCGTCAACGGCTTCGGAATGAAGCAGGAGGTGCTGACCGTGATCCTGGCGCCCCGCGCCTTGTTCTTCGCGTATTCCTTCCATGTGTATAGTACCTTTTCAGCCAGAGAGGCGATCGCCAGAACGTCCTCGTCCGTCTCCGTAGGCAGCCCCAGCATGAAATAGAGCTTGACACTGTTCCAGCCGCCCTCGAAGGCTACCCGGCACGTCTCAAGCAGGTCCTCCTGTGTGACGTTTTTGTTGATTGCGTCACGAAGCCGCTGGCTGCCGGCCTCCGGTGCGAATGTCAGGCCCGTCTTCCGGACCTTCTGCACCTTGCGCATGAGCTCTATCGAGAAATTGTCAGCCCGCAGCGACGGCAGGGACAGGCTGATGTTCCTCGGCTCGCACCAGTCGATGAGTCCGTCGCAGAGGTTGTTAAGGTCTTTATAGTCGCTTGTGCTCAGGGAGGACAGGGTGATCTCCTCATAACCGGCGCTCAAAAGCGCTTTGATACCGTAGTCGATCAGCTTGTCCTTTGACCGCGCTCGGACGGGCCGGTACGTATAACCGGCCTGGCAAAACCGGCAGGCGCGCGCACACCCGCGGAACAGCTCCAGAACGACCCGGTCATGGACAATCTCGGTAGAGGGTACGATGGTTTCAGCGGGATAGTAAGCGTTATCAAAATCCTCGGCTATGCGTTTTAAAACGGGCATCGGCGCACCTTCCCGCGCACGAATGTCCGCGACTGTCCCGTCGTGATTATATCCGACGTCATAAAGGCTCGGGACATAGACACCTTTGAGCTGTGCCGCTTTCTCCAGAAACGCTGCCTTCGTAAGTCCGCTGTTTTTTGCGGATCTATAGGCGTTAATGACCTCGGCGTTGACCTCCTCGCCCTCGCCGATGATAAAAAGGTCGATAAAATCGGCCATCGGCTCGGGGTTATAGGCGCATGTACCGCCTGCTATGATAAGCGGTGACAGGGCTTCTCTGTCCGACGCGTGCTGCTGTATGCCCGAAAGATCGAGCATGTTGAGCACGTTCGTGTAAGCCATCTCATAGCCAAGTGAAAACGCGACGATGTCAAAGTCCCTGACCTCGTCTCCGCTCTCGAGCCCGTAGAGAGGAATCCGCGCTTTCCGCAGCTCCTCCTCCATATCGCCCCACGGGGCAAAGACGCGCTCACACCAGACCCCGTTCATCCGATTGGCCAGCCCGTACAATATGCGCATACCAAGATTGGACATGCCGATCTCATACGTATCCGGAAAGCACAGCGCGATACGTGTATCGACATCAGCCTTGTTCTTAATAATCTGCCCGTACTCCCCGCCGGTGTATCGCGCCGGCTTCTGAACGCGGGGCAGAATTCTCTCCAGTATTTTATCCATGTGTCACTTCCATCATTTTTCGCTTAGATTTTATACTAACACCGCTTCTTTTACAATAGCCGATTAGGAGCCATACCGCAACCAGAAGGAGCGTAAAATTCATTTTCGTTTTCAAAAACAGAACTGTCCCCGCGATGAGGAGCGCAAAAATCACGGTGCAGCTCAGGATACAAACAAGGCGTTCTGCTTTTTCAAGGCCAAGCGTCAAAGATGCCGCGGCCAGAATGATTCTGCCGCCATCAAGCGGTATGACAGGGAGCGCGTTAAAAACGCAGAATACAAAGCTGACACCGGATATGATAAAGGCTTCCTGACATTCGCATAGGCGGCCGATCAGGGAGGCTGTGATGGCCAGGAAAAGACTTGCAAGCGGCCCCGCTGCAGCCGTAATGATTTCACCAAAATAGGACATTTGCCCTTCACAGCGCATTGAGAGGCTGCAAAGCTCCAGCTTCAGCTCCGCAATCTTCCGACCGAGCAGCCTTAGCGCGGCGAAATGGCCGGCCTCATGCACGGCGGCTGCAAATACCGCGGGAAATATGAACCCCGCGTCAAAAAAATACGCGGCAGCAAGCGCAATGAGCGCCGCACCGCTGATCTTCAGCCTTCCGATTTCTATTACCATAGAACATAATACTCCGGATTTACATATTGACCGTTGATTTTCAACTCAAAATGAAGACACGCTTCGGTGGCGTTACCTGTAGCGCCGACCGTCGCGATCCTGTCTCCCTTTTTGACGGTTTGTCCGTCTGCGACAGTTATGCTGTCGCAATGGGCGTACTGCGTCTCAATTGCACCATGGCTGAGAACGACGTATTTTCCAAGTGTCGCGCTCTCTCCCGACACAAGGACCTTCCCGTCGGCAAAAGCCGTTACAGGTGTTCCTTTTTTCGCCCCGATATCTGTTCCGTAATGGAACTTGATAGTCTTGTCCGTCGGATGGATGCGAAATCCAAACGATGACGTCACTTTGCCCTCCAGCGGTTTTTGATACGAGATGCCGATTCCTGGCATCTCGTACGTCACGCCGGCCGGTATGGAGTTATCGGAATACTCCTCCTGGCTCTGCAAAAACGCGGCGATGAGAGCATTCGATAGACTTTCTTCTTCATCCTCTGGCGCAGCAACATCCTGATCTTTCGGGGCGTCCGACGGATCATCCTCCGAGAATACTGCTTGCGCTTCTTCCCCGCCGCTATCCGTGCCTGACACTTCGCCCGATAACGCCGCCGAGCTTGTGTTGTCGGATGACGTGTTTGAAACCGGTGCTTTTTCGCTGTTTTCAGAGGCTGCGGGTGTTTG
>CAZJCH010000096.1:0-7776 GCA_964544005.1 uncultured Papillibacter sp. | reverse complement strand
TGCCGGCTGAAGCCGTCTTTTTTGCAGCTTCCTTCTTACCGTCTGAAGCCGTCTTTTTTGCAGCTTCCTTCTTACCGTCTGAAGCTGTCTTTTTTGCGGCTTCCTTCTTACCGTCTGAAGCTGTCTTTTTTGCGGCTTCCTTCTTGCCGGCTGTTTTCTTTTTTGTTGTTTTTTCTGCAGCGGTCTTCTTTCCGGTCTGCTTATCGCTTTCAGCGACGGCCGTTTTCCCATCTGCCTGTGTTTCGGTTTTTTTTGGGTACCCCCGTTTATCCTCCGGCAGAAAATTCGGGCACGCCTCGTTGGCGCAAAACGGCTTTTTAAATCCTTTGCCCGATTTTTTAAACAGAGTCTGTCCGCATTCCGGGCAGTTGTCCTTGACGGGAACATCCCAGGTCATAAAGCCGCACTCCTTGAATTTCTCGCAGGCGTAATATGTGTATCCGTTTTTTGATGTACGTTTGAGGATCCGGCTTGCGCATTTCGGGCACCGGCCAGGCATTTCCACGACGAGCGGCTTTGTGAAATTGCAGTCAGGATAACCGGGACATGCCAGGAAACGGCCAAACCGGCCGGCCTTGACGACCATCTGGCGCCCGCACTTGTCACAGATCTCGTCGGATACCTCGTCCGGTATTTTGATCCTCTCGCCTTCCAGGGCAGTTTCCGCATTTTCAATTGACGCTGCGAAATCACCGTAAAAATCGGCCAGCACGCTCTGCCAATCCCGGGCACCCTTTTCGACGCTGTCCAGGGATTCTTCCATCCGGGCGGTGAAATTCAGGTCGACGATGTCAGAAAAGCGCTCCTTCATGAGGCCGGTTACAACCTCGCCCAGTGCCGTCGGGCGCAGGAAGCGCCCTTCCTTTACAACGTATTCGCGATCGAGGATCGTTGAGATCGTGGGCGCATACGTGCTGGGGCGGCCGATGCCCGTCTCTTCCATAGCCTTGATGAGCGTCGCCTCCGTATATCGGGACGGCGGTTGCGTAAACTTCTGTTCCCTTTTAATATCCTCGAGCTTCAGCGGCTCACCCGTTTCAAGCTTGGGAAGCGGAGAGTTATCCTCCTCCTTCTCATCGTCGTGGCTTTCCTCGTAAACAGCCGTGAAGCCGGAAAACTTGATAACGGAATGCGTCGTTCTGAAAATATAGCCCGCTGATACGACGTCGACTGTGACGCTGTCGTAAATAGCGCTCGTCATTTGGCTTGAAACGAACCGGCTCCAAATCAGACGGTAGAGCTTATACTGGTCGCTCGTCAGGTTCGGCTTGACCTGTTCCGGCGTCATAAAAACGCTGGAGGGCCGGATTGCCTCATGGGCATCCTGGGCCGCGTTTTTTGTCTTATACCGCGTCGGGCTGCCGGGATAATACGCTTCGCCATACTGCGAGGTGATGAGTGTTTTCGCATCGCTGAGCGCCTCTTCGGACAGGCGCAGCGAATCGGTTCGCATATAGGTGATAAGGCCGACGGTGCCTTCTCCATCGACATCAATACCCTCGTATAGCTGCTGGGCGATGGACATGGCGCGGCGCGGCGTCATCCCGAACTTGCGGGACGCCTCCTGCTGCAGCGTCGATGTAATGAACGGCGGCGACGGTGACTTCTTCTTATCGGCGCGCTTGACGTTCCCGACGGAAAACGGGGACTTATCAACGGCCCTGATGACGGTGTTGACGTCGTCCTCGCTCTTAAGTTCCATTTTTTTATCGTCTTTGCCCCAAAAGCCGGCTGTAAAACGTCCCTGCTCCAGAGTGCGCGAAATATCGACGTTAAGCAGCCAGTATTCCTCAGGGACGAAGCTCTTGATCTCCTCTTCCTTGTCCGTTACCATTCGTGTCGCCACGGACTGGACGCGCCCTGCCGATAGGCCGCGCTTTATCTTGCGCCATAATAGAGGGCTGAGCTTATACCCGACGATCCTGTCCAATATGCGCCGCGCCTGCTGTGCGTCGACCAGGTCCTGGTCGATGGCGCGCGGTTTCTCAATGCTGTCACGCACCACCTTTTTTGTTATTTCGTTGAATGTGACCCGTAGCGCATCCTCGTCTTTTAGTCCGAGCAGCTCCTTCAAATGCCACGATATCGCTTCGCCTTCGCGATCGGGGTCGGTCGCCAGATAGACCCTGGCGCTGTTCTTCGCGGCCGACTTCAGCTCATTGATCGTATCCTCGCGCCCTTTGACGGGTTGATATACCGGGGTAAATCCATGCTCCAGATCGACACCGAGTATGCTTTTAGGCAGGTCGCGCAAGTGCCCCATGGATGCTGTAACCTTAAATTCAGCCCCGAGATATTTTCCGATGGTTTTCGCTTTGGCCGGTGATTCCACTATAACAAGATTGGTTTTTGCTTTTGCCATCCGGTTAATCCTCATTTCAAAATATGTAAATGCTGCAAACAAAACAATGTATCAAAACAGCACGTCATTCTTTTTTCTGTTCATACAGTAATTTAAAGTATTTGCCTTTCGTCTGCTCAATATAGCCGTCGATTTCAAGCATCGTCAGCGCCGAAAGCACCGCGTTCGCACTCAGCCGGCATACTGCGATGATTTCATCTATATGCCGTGTTCCGGCGCCAATGGATGAAATAACCGCGTATTCATCTTCATTTAGCAGCTCTTTCAGTTTTACTAGGTCAATATATTCCACCGTTTTAGTGTTGTCAATCTCTTTTTTTAGCGATTTCTGACGTTTTTGAGCCGTTATGCTGGTGATAAGCTTCTCCGCCTGTTTATCGTCGAGCGGTACTTTTTTCCGCACCGACTGGATTTTATCCGGGAATATCGCCATGTATTCCTCTGCAATTTCCAGACCCGACGTCACAAGTACGGCGCCCTCGCGGAGAAGGCGGTTGGAGCCCTCACAGGAAGGTGAATCGACGTTCCCGGGCAATGCGAAGACATCCCTGCCCTGGTCGAGCGCCAGTGTCGCCGTGATCAGCGCGCCGCTTTTTAAGGGCGCCTCAATCACCGCCACACCGACGGAGATACCGCTCATGATCCTGTTTCTCTGAGGGAAATGGTCCCCAACAGCAGGCGAACCCGGTGGGTATTCGCTAAGGATAGCGCCGACGCCGGCGACATCCTCATACAGCTTTTTGTTTTCCGGAGGATAGACGATGTCAAGCCCCGCGCCGATGACGCCGACGACGCGCCCCCCGGCGCGAAGCGCTCCCTTTGCCGCGGCCGTATCGATCCCTTTGGCAAGACCTGAGACGACAAGGCAGCCATGCCGTGACAGCTCGTACCCCATTCGCTCAGCCGCCTTGATTCCGTATGGTGTGCAGCTCCGTGTCCCGACAACGGCAATTACCGCCTCCTCGTCAAGGACGGGAAGCCGGCCTCTCACATAAAGGACGATCGGCGGGTCGGCGATATTCCGCAGCCGCGCCGGGTACTCGCCGTCATTCATCGTAATCACCCGGTACCCCAGGTCCGCGCAGTCCTCGAGCGTTTTTCTCGCGGCGAGCAGGTTTTTGTCCGAAAGGGCGTTTATTTCGTTTTTTCTCAGGCCGTAAAGCTCGCCGTAATCGTTTTCCTCGGCGAAATAAATCTGCTCCGGCGAGCCGAATCTGTCCAGAAGCCTGTTCGCCGTGAACGCCCCGATTCCCTGCAATGATGAAAGCCATACCCAATACTTCAGCGACGCCATCGACATCTTCTCTCTTTCTTTCAAAAGATACGCCGAGCCGGAGTGCCTTTTCAGATTATTGCATAATATCCTATATTTTACAACTTAATTTATCATCTTTTTGCCGCGTCCTACCAAACCGTTTGATGCGCACATGATCTAAACGAAATACTTTTCAAGATGTTTCAAATTTTCATCGCAGGCGCATTGACCATCCAACGTTACAACAGGGCACGTTATCTGTTTCAGCCATTCTTTATGTAACCTTGCGCTTCTAATCTCCAGACCGCCGAAATCGTAGGCGGAAGCCCATTTGATGAATTCCTCATGGTTTTCATACATGTCGCCGCCGGGCAGAATCCTGGACCCAAACTTTTCTCGTTCTCGCCGCCGCAATCTCTCTATCCGGACCTCTGTGGGTGTGTGAACGTATATGACAAGCTCGAGCTGAGGTATAAAGATATTTCCCCAGCCTTCCATCGAGCCCGATATCACACACTTTTCTGCCCCCGCAATCGCTTCCGCCATTAGCGTCTGCCTGTTGGCATACGCCCTTTTTCTTGTAAAAGGTGGATTCGTCTTTTCCCAGAAAAAATCATCCGCATCCAGATGCAGGAACCCATAATACCCGCTTATCGCCTTAGCCAGCGTTGTCGTCCCCGAACCGGACGCACCTAAAATGTGTATGGCATTGCAGGACACGCGCTCCCTCCATTCTAATAAGTCCCCCTCGCCGCTTCCCACATGACAATCGCGGCGGCAACAGCCGCGTTTAACGATTCGCATTTTGGCGACATAGGGATTATGATTTTCTCATTGCACAAGTCAAGCAACTCCGGTGACAGGCCTCTTCCTTCGCTGCCGATGGCGACGGCGGCGTTTTGGAAGGAGATATCTCGGATGTCACGGCTTTCATCGCTTAGTGCCGCGCCATAGATTTTTAAGCCGGCATTTTTAAGCGTCCGGAGATCATCAAGCACCGCATGAACGACAGGCTGCCTGAAAATGGCGCCCATGGTGGCGCGAATGGTTTTCGGATTATACGGGTCGGCGCAGCCTCCTGTCAGTATGACGCTGCGGACATTGAACGCCCCGGCCGTCCGTAGGATCGTGCCCACGTTGCCGGGGTCCTGGATAGCCTCGAGAATGATATGAAAACCATCGGCGGCCAGGCTGCCGCTGCTGTCAGGCATACGGCAGGAGAACAGGACGTCCTGCGGCGACTTCAGCGGCGAAACGGACTCAATGATGTCCTTCGGAACAGTATATACGGGGACTGTGCCCGGCAGGCCATCGGGCGTCTTCCCGCTGCACAGGACGGCAGTGATGGCCGCCCCGTTCAGGACGGCTTCGGTCAGCAGCTTTTCTCCGTCACAAAGGAATTCGCCGGTATCGCGTCTGTAATTGCTGTCGGCGCCGAGCTTTTTCAGATGGACGATAATCGGGTTCTTGCGGCTTTTGATCTCAATCATACGGAATCCTTTTATACAAACAAAGCTGTGGCAGTAAGGTTTCCCTTAAAGCCGCAGCTTCTTGCTTATTCTTCTATCGGCTTCATCGTCGGAAACAGCAGGACATCCCTGATCGACGCGTTGTTTGTCAGCATCATGACGCATCGGTCGATGCCGATACCGAGGCCGCCCGTGGGTGGCATGCCGTATTCCAGCGCGTTAATATAATCGTCGTCCATCATGCCGGCCTCGTCGTCTCCGGCCTTTCGGAGCTCGACCTGGCGCATAAAGCGCTGCTTTTGGTCAATGGGATCGTTGAGCTCGGAGAAGGCGTTTCCCATCTCGTTGCGGCAGATGAAAAGCTCGAACCGCTCTGTCAGTCTCGGATCGGACGGCTTGCGCTTGGCCAGCGGCGACACCTCGACAGGATGGTCGATAATGAAAACAGGCTGGATGAGCTTCTCCTCCACACGCTGGTCAAAACACTCGTAGAGCAGATCACCCCAGGTAGGTGTTTTCCCGTCCGGCATCTTGACGCCGATCGATGCGGCCGCCTTGACGGCGTCTTCCGTCGTTGAAAACGACATAAAGTCAATACCGGTGTACTGTTTGACGGCTTCCGCCATTGAAAGGCGCGGCCAGCCGGGTGTCAGGTTTAGCGTCTCCCCCTGCCACTCCACCGTGTATGTCCCTAAAACCTTCATAGCTGCGGAGGATAATAGCTCTTCAAACAAGTCCATCATGTCGTGGTAATCAGCGTATGCCTCGTAAAGCTCGACTGTTGTAAACTCCGGGTTGTGCTTGGTGTCCATGCCTTCATTACGGAAAATGCGGCCGATTTCATAAACGCGTTCAATGCCGCCGACAATCAGGCGCTTCAGGTGCAGCTCCGTGGCAATACGCATGTACATATCCAGGTCCAGCGTATTGTGGTGTGTAATGAATGGGCGCGCCGTCGCGCCGCCTGAGATCGTATTGAGTACCGGCGTTTCGACCTCCATATAGCCCCGATTATCCAGATAAGACCGGACATGACGGATGAAGCGGCTGCGCATTTCAAACGTGCGGCGCGTCTCCGGGTTCATGATCAGATCCACATACCGCTGGCGGTATTTCTGCTCCTGGTTCGTCAGTCCGTGGAATTTCTCCGGCAGCGGCCGCAGAGATTTTGCCAGGAGTTTTACCTCTTTGCAATGGACCGATATCTCGCCCATACGCGTCTTAAAGACAAAGCCCGAGATCCCCACAATATCGCCGATATCGCCTTTTTTAAAATCGGCGAAAGCTTCCTCACCCACGTCGTTCATCCGGATATACAGCTGCATCCTGCCTTTATCATCCTGGAGATCGGCAAAAACGGCCTTGCCCATTTCGCGTTTCGCCATAATCCGGCCGGCCATGGATACGTCCTGATTCTCCAAAGCCTCATAAGCGTCTTTAACATCCGATGAAAACGCCGTGCGGCTGAATTTTGTTATATGAAAAGGGTCTCGGCCCTCTTCCTGCAGCTTCCTGAGCTTGTCCTGCCTGATCTGCAGCAGCTCCGACAGCTCCTGCTGCTCACCGGAGGATACGATGTCATCCGTCATGATTTACTCCCATTCTCTCGTTCTAACTCAAGTAGTGTGAAAACACTGTTTTCACACTACTTGCTTATATTAAGTATTTCAAACTTAAGAAGCCCGGCCGGCGCTTCAACCTCGACGATTTCACCAACCTTGCGGCCCATAAGGACCTTTCCAAACGGCGAATCATCGGATATTTTGCCCGTAATCGGGTCAGCCTCCTGTGACCCGACGACCTGATACGTTTCCTCAATATCAAGCTCGCAGTCCTTGACAGTTACGATACTCCCGATGCCAACCTTGTCCGTCTCTTCACTTTTTGTTATGATCTCGGCGTTTTCAATCAGGTTTTTAATCTCTGCTATTTTCGAATAAAGCTTGCCTTGCTCCGTTTTTGCTTCGTCATATTCGCTGTTTTCGGAAAGGTCGCCAAACGACCTCGCTTCCTTAATTTGCTCAGCAACCTCTTTTTCTCTGACAGTCACAAGATATTGAAGCTCTTCCTTAAGCTCTTGTAAGCGTTCCTCACTCATTTTAAATCTTGTTTCCTTGACCATAGCCACCATCCTTTCGGTTATATCAATCGCGCTTATTTGCGCGTGTTTTGATGTTCGGCCGTCTATCGCGTCAATTTGGTAATTTTTTCTTGTCCGACTTGATTTAAAAAAATACCGTGTCGGATATATCCGACACACGGAAGGAAATCTGTTAAAATTGCATAAATGAAGTACAAATAAGCACGGGCTGTATATGAACACAAATTATAGTAAAAAAATATTCCTTTGTCAAGTCTGCCGTCCATGTGTGGAGCGCGGGCGGCATCATGTGTAAAATTCCCTGATTTTCACATCACGAACGAGCACATCCTCGCGCCGCAGCGTTTCCGCATCGAGAGCGGCAGCAATGAGCGGCTCATGCGCAAAGCCGTCCGGTATATCCGGCAGCGCACGCTCACTCAGCTCAACCGTCAGACCCGTAACAGCCTTTCTGCAGACAACGCCGTTCAGCGCTGCCTCGTTGACCGGAATGGCAATGCATTTTTCCGGAAGGAGAATAGTCCGTGCCGGCGGGTCAAAAAAGACGGCGACATCGGCTTTTGAAAGCTGCTGTACCGTCGGCTGCCCA
>CAZJCH010000095.1:4332-7810 GCA_964544005.1 uncultured Papillibacter sp. | reverse complement strand
GCATCGCTGAGGCTGCGTTGCTTAAGGAAAATGACCGTATACGATTTGGCGGATCGGAATTTGTGTTCGTCTCATACTGTAACGCGGACAGAAGCTGGTAGGTGAGGATGAAAGACTTTGGCTGACTGGAATTTTTTCAGGCGTAAGAAAGCGGCATGCGCTCCTGCGTTATCCGTCATAGCCTGCGGTTCAAGCATCATCGGCTCACGGCCCGCTCAGCAGGATTGTATACAGCTGCCCGGTGAAGATGTATCACCAGATGCACTGGATATGCAAGGGTGTATGGTAGTGCTGTGCGACGGAATGGGCGGTCTCGATGGGGGAGAGAGGGCCAGCCGGGTGTGCGCAAATATGCTGATGAAGACGTTTTACCAAAGCGAAGCGGTCGACCCGTGTGTTTTTTTTCAGTCGGTATTGCCTGAGGCGGATAGCATGGTCGCCAGTCTCACAGATGACGCCGGAGAGCCGCTTAGGTGTGGCACGACGGTGGTGAGCGCCATCATACGCGACCGCCGGTTGTATTGGGCTTCTGTAGGCGATAGCCGGGTATATCTGTTTGCCAAAGGTAAGCTGAGCCGTCTGTCAAGAGATCATAACCATAGCCTCACGCTGGCAGCGCAGTTTGCAGCGGGAGAAATATCCGAGCTGGACATGCTGCTTGACCCACAGCGCAACGCGCTCATCAGTTTTATAGGCATAGGCGGCTTGGATCTGATGGATGTTTATGCACAAGACACGCTGCTGACCAGCGGAGATATCGTGCTTCTGTGCTCAGACGGCTTGTATCATGCCCTGCGCGATGCCGAAATAGAGGAAACGTTGAGCACTTATAACGGCCGGTTTGATGAACTGGCCAATAAGTTGACGGGTATGGCGTTTGAGAGAGATTGGATACTGCATGACAACATTTCAGCAGTCGTGATGAAGTATATTTAACTCATGGATTAACAAGAGGAAAGGAAATCAAGTCAATGAATGTAATCAGATGTAGTCGAGGGCACTTTTATGACGCGGACCAATTTGCGACCTGTCCCCATTGCACACCGTCTATGGCGCAAAGCAATGAGACCGTATCTTTTACTCCGGTAAATGATTTGCAAAAGACAACCGCCGTACAGGATTTCGAGAAGACGACGAGCTTCTTTCAGGAGAAGGCAGGGCTTGAACCTGTGGTTGGCTGGCTGGTTTGCACGGCCGGAGAGCATTACGGTAAGGATTTTCGCTTAAAATCTGGCAGAAACTTTATCGGGCGCGCTCGTACTATGGATATCGCGTTGGAGAAAGAGCAGTCGGTTTCAAGGGAAAGGCACGCGGCTATTGTGTACGAACCGAAGCTGAACATTTTTCTTGTTCAACCGGGAGATTCCAGCGCGTTGTTTTACCTTAATGGGAATGTGGTGCTGACACCGACGCAGGTCAACAAGAACGATCGTCTGCAAATCGGCAACACCGAACTGATGCTGATTCCTTGCTGCGATCCGTCCTTTGAATGGAGCATAGGTGAAAAAGAATAATCACAACACAAAACATAAAGGAGATTAACATCATGGATCGTTTCACAGATAGTATGGGCCAGGACATATTTGGAGCGTTTTCTGCCGTTCAAGATACTTTGCGCGGGCTGTCGGTAGTGCTGGTCATAGCGGAGTTGATCATTTTCGCGCTCATCTATTTTACCTCCAGTTATACGTTGATGCTTATCGGGCGCAAAGCCGGAGAGACAGACGATTGGATGGCGTACGTTCCCGTCGCAAAGGACATTTACAAGCTGCGGTTTGTTAACGCGCCGATCTGGCATGTGTTCTTCTTCGGCTTTACCGGAACGCTCCTGATTTCTCTCATTGAACTGCTGATGTACACGCTCTTTACATCGTCATTCAGCATCGCGTTCCTTGTCATCGGCATAATTCTTCTGATCGGCTATCTCGTTGTATCGATTTACGTCACGTTCAAGTACTACAGTCGTTATTACAGAAGCTTTGGTTATCATTACATGATGGCCATGATACACTTCACGCCGTTCGTGTCCATCTTCAAACCAGGTTTTAATCTGTACTTCGCCTACTGCAATAGCATTTCATTCAGTAAAGACGGAGTAATGCCGTGCCCTTCTGCGGCGGCACCTGCTTCGGTCCCCGGGCGCGCGGCCGGTCTCGGACGTATCAGCGCTTTGAACGGCACGTACAAGGATGCGGTATTTGAAATCAACGATATGGAAGAAGTGGCTTTCGGACGCGAAAACCCGGAATGCCAAATCGTATTCAACCAGTATGATACGGATGTCAGCCACAAGCACTGCACAGTGCGTTTTAACGCGCGGGACTGCACCTACATTGTCACCGACCATTCGAAAAACGGTACGTTCACATCTGAGGATCATCGTCTTCAGCTGGGTGTACCGGTGGTACTGCAGGCGGGAACAATTATCTTCCTCGGGAGCCGGAAAAATATGTTCCGTCTCGGTTAAGTGAAACACAGATGACCCGCCCAACGTCGTGATCGGGCGGATCAGCTTAAGGAGTCGACTTTATGATAGCATCAGACGATCCGATCAGAAAATATGAACCGCTTTGGGGTAACTGGCAGGTTGTTGATCTGCTGGGGGAAGGCAGCTATGGGCGCGTGTACCGCGTGGCTCGCAGGGACGGCGGCATGTATGAAAGCGCTGTCAAGCTGATCTCAATCCCCAAAAGCGAGGCCGAAATACAGGAAGCGCGTTCAATGGGCATGGATCAACGCTCAGTTTATGCGTACTTTGAAAACACCGTACAGCGCATTTCCAAAGAAATCAGCATCATGCATTCCTTAAAAGGAGAGCCCCATGTAGTAGCTTACGAAGACCATCAAATCATTCACGAAGAAGGCTCCCTGCAATGGGATATCCTGATTCGTATGGAGCTTCTGATTCCGTTGGATGCCTATGCGGCGAACATGGCTGGCTCGCCTGATGAAACAAGACGACTGGGTATTGAAATTTGCTCCGCGTTGGAGGTGTGCGCGGCGCGCGGCATCATCCATCGCGATATTAAAGAAGGCAATATATTTTTAAATTCAAGAGGGATATTCAAGCTTGGGGATTTTGGCATCGCACGTGAGATGAGTGGCACAGGCAGCATGAGCATGAGCATGCGGGGCACGCCTGCTTACATTGCGCCGGAGGTCTACAACGGCCTGCGATATGACGCCCGTGCTGATATTTACTCGCTTGGCGTGCTGTTGTACAAGCTGCTCAACGGCGGGCGTTATCCGTTTTTGCCTCCCGCACCGATGCCTATTTCGCTGGACGATACGGAGCAGGCCTTTTCAAAACGCATCAAGGGTGAAGTGCCGCCGATGCCTGTCAACGGGGGGCCCATGCTTGGCGCGGCTGTGATGTGCGCCATCAGCTACGACCCGCAGGCACGCTTTAATAACGCCACAGCCTTCAAGATGGCGCTGCTCAACACATCATCGGCCGAACCGCCATGTGGCCAGCAGC
>CAZJCH010000095.1:1518-4232 GCA_964544005.1 uncultured Papillibacter sp. | reverse complement strand
AAGAGCTGTACATCAACGGTGAAGACGCCACGCTCTCCGGTGAAGAGTTTGCCTCGTGGGATCGGGCATTTGACGACGGCGCTGTTCGAAGCTTTGAGGATTTGCGCTATTGCACAGAATTGAAAACGTTATGTATCAATGATCAACGATGCGACAACCTGGAGCCGTTTAGTTCCCTGCGACAGCTGAATACTTTGGAAATTGTAGGATTGACTCAAAGTGACGCGCTCCCCGTGGATATTGAGCCGCTTCAAAGCCTGACAAACATGAAAAGACTGATCCTTCGCTCTTGCGACGTTCGTGATATCAGTGCGCTCGCACAGCTCGGCACACTGGAGTTTTTGTTTATTTCTGAAGCGCCGGAACTGACAGATATCTCTGCGGTATCCGAAATGAAAGGCCTGCACGATCTGAGGATTCTGTATACAAAAGTAAGCGCCGTTCCGGATGTTTCCGGGTTATCCGAGCTGAACAGCTTGTGGATAAGTAATTGCAAAGTAACCGATACCAGCGGCCTTAAGGGAAACACAAGTATAAGTCGTCTGGAATTGAGCGGAAACGACATTACGGATTTAACAGATATTATCACTCTATCCAACCTGAAAACGCTGTTGCTCGCTGAAAACGCCATTACGGATTTGCAGGGAATCGGGAGCTTATCGCAACTGGAAAAACTGTTCCTCGATTCAAACCAAATTGTAAGCATCGAGAGTCTGGCATCACTGGATGCAGTAAAATACGTAGCGATTTTTAACAACCCTGTCACGGATATCACACCGCTTTTAGAGATGGATGCCCTTGAGGAGGTCTTGGTGACAGAAGACAAATCAATGGACGAAACGCTGGCGGCGTTAAAAGCCAAAAATGTGAAAGTAAGTTAGTTTTATTTCGGGTAATTCGCCGATGGAAGCTTGAAGGCTGAAAGACGGAAAAGGAGAACCAATTATGATAGCGCCAAACGATCCAATCAAAAAATACGAGCCGTTATGGGGCAACTGGGACGTTGTCGATTTGCTGGGCACGGGCAGTTATGGTCGTGTATACCGCGTGGTGCGTCAGGACGGCGGCATGTACGAAAGCGCCGTGAAGCTGATTTCTATACCAGCGAGCCAGGCGGATGTCAACGAAGCAATACAGATGGGTATGGATCAGGCGTCAATATACTCATATTTTCATTCGACTGCCGAGCGTATCATCAAGGAAATTAATATGATGCACACGCTTAAGGGTGAGGCGAATATTGTTTCATATGAAGACCACCAGATATTCCATCAGGAAGGAACGCTTCAGTGGGATATCCTGATCCGTATGGAGCTGCTCAACCCTCTGGATTCATACCTCATAAACCAAGTGATGACGCCTGATGAGGTACGCAGATTGGGCATCGAAATATGCTCGGCTTTGGAAACCTGCGCGTCCTATGGCATTATTCACCGTGATATCAAAGAAGGCAACATATTCTTAAATACGCGCGGCGTGTTTAAGCTTGGCGATTTCGGTATTGCCAGAGAAATGGCCGGCATGGGCAGCATGAGCATGCGCGGCACGCCTGCGTATATAGCGCCAGAGGTTTACAATGGTAATAAATATGACGGACGTGCGGATATTTACTCACTGGGCGTGCTGATGTACAAGCTGCTCAACGACGGACGGTATCCGTTCCTGCCGCCCGCGCCGGCGCCCATCACGCTGGAGGACACGGAGAAGGCCTTTGCCAGACGCATTAGCGGAGAGCTGCCTGTACAGCCCGCTTGGGGAGATTCAGCGCTGCGCGCTGCGGTGATGCGTGCCATCAGCTTTGATCCGTTTTCGCGCTTTCAGAGCGCGGCGGACTTTAAGTATGCGCTGATGAGCGTGGCCTCCGAGCCGGCGCAAAAAGCGGTATACAAGAAATTCAATGGAAACCAGCCGGTGGCGCCGTTGCCTGCGCCAAGCAAAATGGCCGACACAATGACAATACCCGTATCGCCGCAATCGGCATATCTACCAGCCAATGGCAGCCCATACGCCGGACAACAACCGAACCCGGAAAGGAAACTCTCCAAAGGAAAAATCGCCGCGATTGTATCTGCGGCTGCCTTGGTGGTAACAGCTGTGGTGCTGGCCATTGTGTTAACGCTGCCTCGAAACGCCATGACGCCCATTGAGACGGAAACACCTGCTGCCACGTCGCTTGCTGTTGCGGCACCTGCACCGGCAGACCCCGACGCATTGGTTGAGTGGACGGATTCGACGCTGGGCGAGCTTATTAGCAGCGCACTGGGCAAGAGCGCGGATAACATTTACTATCGGGATTTGGCTGCCATCACAGAGCTTTATTTAGTTAATGACGCCGCGACGCTGTCGGCCGAGGAGTTTGAGGAATGGTCATCTCTATATGCCGGACATGATACAACAATTTCCATTGGCGATTTACGCCACTGTACAGGGCTTAAGACTTTGAAAATATGCAATGAGTACCTGACAAGCCTGAAGCCTTTAGCAGAATTAACACAGCTGAATGATTTTTGCCTGGAAGCCTGTCGGCGTCCCGATTACTCGGACTTTGATCTCAGTCCCTTGACGGCGCTGACTGAGCTGAGTGTATTGAGCCTGATAAATGACGATATCAAGGACATCAGCCCTCTGGGAGAAATGCCATGGCTGACGCAGCTCAACCTTTATAGAACCGATGTCGGGGATATGTCGGCGCTGGCCTCGCTCGTCAATTTAAC
>CAZJCH010000095.1:0-1418 GCA_964544005.1 uncultured Papillibacter sp. | reverse complement strand
GCTGATATCAGCGTTCTGGCTCAAATGGATTCAGTGATATACTTGGGCCTGGAGAACAACTATATTACCAATATCACGCCACTGCTGGATATGGATGCGCTTTTGCATTTGACCATTGTTAAAACAGACGGGATTGCGGACACGCTGAAGCTTCTTAAAGACAAAGGCGTCTATGTACACTATGAGTTTTCAGGTTCCTCGACCTATACACCTGAATATACCGCACCGGTAGAGGAGTCCCCCGCACCTGCGCCCACAGAGAGCATACCGCAGGATGAAACCGAAGAGTACTACCCCGAACAAGTAGGGGAAGGTGTTGTAACGAGTTACGCGGGCACCTATGTCTGCAGTGACGGCTTTTCCGGGGATTACCGCCCGACGCTCATTCTTAAGGATGACAACACGTATACGCTGACGGTGAACCTTGGCGTCTCCATGGGTAAGATGACGGGCACATATGAATTTGACGACTTCGGCGTGCTCATGTATATAGAATCGTGCGACTTTTCCGGATTCGCGGGCGATTCATACAAGACGGTGGAATTCACAAAACGTGGCAATGATCTGATACTGTCTTTTTGCGAGGGCGGGTCAAGCGACGTTCAACTGGGCTTAATATCGAGTGGTGCGATTTTTTATTATGAATAAGGTACGCGGTTGTATAAAGGGTAAATATATGATGATATTGCATGCAACTGTGCAGGCCGAATACAGTACGGATAAAGGACCGGTACGTTCAACAAATCAGGACAGCCTCTATTTTAACGGATATGTGCCTTCCATTAATACCGTTATGGAATATGGCACGCGTTCCCTGAGGCGCTTCCCTATGCTGTTTGCGGTATGTGACGGCATGGGCGGTGAAAAACATGGAGATGAAGCGGCTTTTTTGGCGGCCAAGCTGCTCAAATCATACCAGAATTCGCTCAAGCAGAGCGTTGAGGAAGCATTGGAAAGATATGCCGACGAAGCCAACAAAGCGGTATTAACACTCGGTCGCGCGGGTACGACGCTTGTAGCGCTTGCGCTATATGAAGGGAAAGCCACGGTGGCTCATTTGGGCGACAGCCGCGCTTATCTTTTTCGTGAAAACAGTCTGACGCTTTTGACTGAGGATCATACACAAAAACGAGCACTCGGCGCGACAAGCGGTCAGGAACCCAGAAGCAGTGTGCTTACAAGGCATCTGGGTATGGACATGCACGATCTGGTGATACGGCCGACCTATTCGGCTCTGGAAATATGCCGAGGGGATTTGTTCTTGCTCTGCAGCGACGGCCTGACAGATTTAGCCGATAAAACGGACATATCCAGCATCCTGAAAGAAGAAAAGCATTCGGCGCGCGCGCTTGTTGAAGCGGCGATCCATAACGGCAGTACAGACAACACCACGGTGATTACTGTAAAAATAACATGAT
>CAZJCH010000094.1:0-7813 GCA_964544005.1 uncultured Papillibacter sp. | reverse complement strand
TTCGTGCGTCAAGGAAGGTTACACCAACGTTCCTGCGCTTTGTATCTAACCACATTATTTAATATAAGTCTACACCTTTTTTAGTATTTTGTCAATCTTTTTGGTACATTTACCCGACAATTTACCCGAAAATGATCTGAATACGGATACACGCCGTCCCGTTGTACTCTTTTTCGCCGAATGTTGCGAGAAGCCCGTACGCGTTATTGAGATAATAAGAAATAATACGGCCTTCCTCGATAGCGTATCCGTAAAACGAGAAGGTGTTTTGCTCGAGCAACTTAACATACCCATCCAAAGCGTCCTCAATTGTCATGGAAAGCTCGCTGACCCTGTAGTAATAAACCATCGTGCCGTCTGTATCATCTGTGTGGTAGACCGGCGTTTTTGTATAAGCGCCGAAATCCGGAAGCGGATAATGCCCGTCGTAGTATTCGATATCAGGCAGGATCGACTGCAGTGTGTCGATGTCTGTTTTGTCGAATTCGTTGATCTGATTTATCGGCAGGGCAAGATTGATGTTCTGGCCGTTGACGGCTGTGGCCGTCGTCACGCCGATGACCTTTCCTGTCTTATCGAGCAACGCGCCGCCGCTGCTGCCGGAGGATATGGAGGCCGTCGTCTGTATATAGGTTCTGCCTTCCACATCGCGTGAGGCGCTTGATATGATGCCGGCCGAAAAGCTGTTCTTATAGCCCAGAGGGCTGCCGATGGCATAGGCGCTGGCGCCCGTCGCCACTTTATCGGAATCCGCCATGACGAGATAGGGAAAATCCGTTCCGTCAACCTTAATGAGCGCGAGGTCTTTTTCCTCGCTGTAGTCATAAATGCCGGCAACATTGTACTCCTCGCCGTCGGCCGCCGTGATGACGGCCCTTGTCGCGCCCTGCATAACATGGTAATTCGTCACCGCAAGGCCGCTGCCGTCAATAAAGAACCCGCTGCCCGTTTTTATCCTCGTATCCTGGACGTCGAAGATCTCTATGTAAAAAACAGCCGGCGCGCACCTTGTGTAAATCTGCTCGTTCGTCAGGTCAAGGCTCAGTGTGACAGACTGCCTGAACGAGGCGTTTGCCAGGCGCACGATGAAAGCGGCGACCTCGGCTCGTTTTATGTGATCGTTCGGCTTAAATGACCCCGCCTTGTCGCATCCGGTCAGAATGCCCGCCCTGTAAAGTGCGTAGACAGCCTCGCTGTAGCTGAAACCGAGGGGAACATCGGGAATCGCGTTGTCCGCAACGTCGTTTCTGACGGACAAGGCTTCCTGTGGCAGGGCTTTTGACAGGATTACAGCGAATTCCGACCGCGTGGCCGGCGCCGTGTAGTCCGTGTAATCCGAAGGGATGATATCATTTTTAAGGGCATAGTCGGCATAAGTCCTGTACCATGGTGTGCCGTTTGAAAAGCCGGCGGAGCCTGTATAATAAATGCTGTGGAGGCATGATGCCAGCTTGACGGCTTCGCTCAGCGTCATATCGGCTTCGGGATCGTATATGCCCGACGTTTTGCCGCCGATCATCCCATACTCATAAGCGGCCTGTACGTACGGCGCGTACCATTTTGACGACGGTACATCGAAAAACCGCCCGCTTGTGTACGTGGCGACCTTGACGAAATTCGACAACCCGCCGGCTGCGAGCACGGTGCCGGGCAGAACGCCCAAAATTAAAACGAGTATTAGCAATGCCGATATGATGCGCTTTTTCATGATGCTCCTCCAGGCTTATTACCGCTGACTTCAGCGAAAATCCTTAATCCAACATAATTATACTTTATGTGTCATGCGTAATACAATAATAACAGCGAATGTTTCCATTTTTTTATTCTTTCGTGTCGAATAGTGATAATTTTATATGGGCAATACTTCCATTGTTCATAATTTGTTCATAAAGAAGCGTTATATTTAAAATAAAGTAAGTGACGTTAGACTGCCGGATATCTGAACATGAGCGAGTCTCTCATAATGATGAAGGAGCGGAGCCGGTGCGGGACAAGTTGAATTTTGAACGCAGCCCTCTCATACGGATGCAACGCGGCCTCAAAGCTTATATCTGGCTTTTTGCCGGTCTTTTTATATTTTACCTGATTTTCTCTCCCTTTGTGGTTTTATACGGAACGAGCGACGCCATCGCAATGGCGACGGAGCCCTACGACGGGGACGCCAATGTCAAGCTCGTGATGGCGGCGCTTTTACTCGTCCTTGCTGCCGCCGCTCTTATCCTTGTGTTTAAACGGCGCATGACGGCCGGAATGCTGATTTTTTTAGTCATTCTGGCGGGGTTCATCCTGCGCTTCGGCTATATGCTCTATACGCCGTTTTATATCCGCGGACATGATGTGAATACGTCCGGCGGTTACGGGCATCTCGGTTACATGGTCCGCTTGTTCAATATGCAAGGCCTGCCAAATATAAACGGCAACCAGTTTTACCACCCGCCGCTGGCACACGCCGCCGGCGCCGCGGTGGCTAAAGTATATGCGGTATTGACAGGCGCGAAGGATATGGATACGATTTTTGCGGCGGCACGGCTCATTCCCTGCTTTGCCTCCTGCGCTCTGCTCGTTATGTGCTGCCGTCTTTTTGACGCATTCGGCTTCTCAACGCGTGCAAAGCTTATAGCCATAACGGTTATCGGCTTTCATCCGACGTTTATCATCCTGTCGTCGAGCATCAACAACGACATGCTCATGATCTTCTTCATGATGGCGGCATTTTTATACACTATCCGCTGGTATAAGGACCCGTCCTATAAAAACATTCTCCTTCTGGCACTCTCCATCGGCAGCGCCATGAGCACCAAGTTTTCCGGCGCGCTGATCGCTGTTTTCACCGCGGCTGTTTTCCTCATTGTCCTGCTCCGAGAAATCAGGAACAAAAACGCCGCCCGGCTCGTCAATCAATATGCGGCCTTCGCGCTCGTCTGCGTCCCGCTGGGCTTGTGGTACCATATCCGTAACTTAAAGCTCTTCGGCCAGGCCATCGGTTATGTCGCGCAGATGCAGCCAGACAGCGCGCTGTACGTTGGTGACATACCGTTTTCAGAGCGTTTTCTCTCCTTCTCCCTGACGGATATGCTGCGCAGAATCTACTGCAATCCGTACGATGATTACAGGCTCTGGGAATATGTCGTGGCGTGCGCGCTCTTCGGCGAATTTACGTTCTCTCCGAGGCATAATCTTTTTGCCGTCCTCCTCATCGTCTCGAGTCTCCTCCTGATCCTTCTGTCACTGGGCGGCATGGTCTGGTTCCTGTTTTTTGACAAAGAGAAAAACAGGCTCGCTGTCCTGAGTCTTTTCACTCTATGGGCGCTTATGATGCTGTCGTTCTTGTTTTTCAATATCAAATACCCCTTCGGCTGCACAATGGACTTCCGGTATATTGTTCCGACTGTTATCACGGGCGCCGCGTTTCTTGGGCTGTATGGAGACAAGCTTGGAAAGAGCACGGCGGGTAAAGCTGTTTTTGCCTTCCTTACTGCCGTTATCGGCATTTTCTGTGTCTCCTCTGCGGGTTTCTATATCGTTTAGGTGGTCATTTAAAAATGAAATATGAAAAAAAAGACCTCAAGCCTCTTTTCTTCGAATTCATGCGGTTCTGCGTCGTCGGCGGCGTGGCATTCCTCGCGGACTACGGCGTACTCGTCCTGCTCAACAACATCCTGCCGGAGCTTTCGGGGTTCAGGCTCTATATCGCCACAGCCGGCGGCTTTATTGTGGGACTTACCGTCAACTATATTTTGTCGATCCATTTTGTGTACATCAGCGCGCGGACATCGCATGTGGGCAGAACATTAAAGGCCTTTGCCATATTTGCGCTCGTCAGCGCCGTCGGGCTTGGACTGACATTACTGGGCATGTTTATTGGAACAGAGCTGCTGTTTATCAATTATAAGCTTGTCAAGGTCGTCGTTACCGGCGTCGTCCTGCTGTGGAATTACATCGGCAGAAAAGTGTTCATATTCAAATAGGAGCGCGCGCGATCAATTCTTTGCACGCGGAGGGTAAATATGTCTGATAAAACGGCGATCATCATCGGCGCGGGCCCCGCGGGGCTGACAGCCGCCTATAAGCTGCTCTGTGAGACGGATATCCGACCCGTCATCCTTGAGGAGACGGGCTTTATCGGCGGCATATCCAGGACGGCCGAGCACAACGGCAACAGGATGGACCTGGGCGGCCACCGTTTTTTTTCAAAGAACGAAGACATCATGAACCTCTGGCGGGAAATTATGCCTGTCCAGGGTGCGCCCGCCAAAGACGATCTCCTGCTGGGGCGCGATAAACCACTCGTCAAGGGCGGCCCCGACCCCGAGACAACCGACAGGGTCATGCTCGTCAGAGGCCGCGTCTCGCGGATCTTCTATCTTCGCAAATTCTTCGACTATCCGATCTCTTTAAAAGCCCAGACGTTCAAAAATATGGGCTTCTCCCGCACGATGAAGGCCGGCTTCGGCTACGTCCGCGCTGCCGTTTTCAAGCGAAAGGAAGAATCTCTCGGCGATTTTTACATTAACAGGTTCGGAAAGCCGCTGTATGAGATGTTCTTTGAGGATTACACGGAAAAGGTGTGGGGCGTCCACCCCGGGAAAATCGCCCCCGACTGGGGTTCCCAGCGCGTGAAAGGGCTCTCCCTTTCGAAGGCCGTCTTCAGCATCCTGAAGAAGCCCTTTGTCAAGAACAGTAAAAAGGTTGAAACCTCCCTCATTGAGGAGTTCAACTATCCCAAAAAAGGCCCCGGCCAGCTCTGGGAGCAGCTGGCGGCCCTCGTTATCGAAAAGGGCGGCGCGCTCTCCATGAACACGAAAGCCGTCTCCTTTGATTGTCGCGACGGTAAAATCGTCTCAATGACCGCGGAGTCGGACGGCCGGACAGAGACGCTTCAGGCTGATTACTATATCTCCACGATGCCTGTAAAAGACCTTGTCGTGGGTATGGGTGATACCGTTCCAAAGGATGTATATGAAATTGCCGCATCCCTCCCCTACCGCGATTTCATCACCGTCGGCCTGCTCCTCAAAAAGCTTGAGATCAAAAATGAGACAAAGCTGAAGACAGTGGGCAACATCGTGCCGGACTGCTGGATCTATGTCCAGGAGCGCGATGTCAGGCTGGGCCGCCTGCAGATTTTCAACAACTGGTCGCCCTATATGGTGAAAGACCTTGAAAACACTGTTTTCATCGGCCTGGAGTATTTCTGCACCGAGGGCGACGACATGTGGAATGCACCCGACAAGGACTTCATCCCATTCGCCATCGGCGAGCTGGAGAAAATCGATATTATCAAACGCGAAAACGTCCTGGACAGCGTGCGCTTAAACGTCAAAAAAGCCTACCCCGCCTATTTCGGCTCCTACGCCCAGTTTGATAAGGTGCGCGAATACCTCGATACGATCGACAACCTCTACTGCATCGGCCGAAACGGCCAGCACAAATACAACAACATGGACCACTCCATGCTCACCGCCATCGAAGCGGTAACAGCCATCAAGGAAAACAAAAAAAGCAAAGCCGACATCTGGAACGTCAACACCGAAACCGACTACCACGAAACGAAGAAGACCCAATAAACCATACGAACAAAAGGCTCTTTATATCGGGATCGCATGTTATACGATCTCTTGGGAGCTGGCGAGCACAGCGTGACTGAGGCTTGCATCAGGTGACGAACCGGCGCTTCATCTCAAAGCGCCGGTTCTCTGTCCGTATATCCATTCGGATATCCTCTTCGCAATATCAGATGACGACCTTCTTAGTTTTCAGGTCGTCGTTTTTTGTTTTCAGGATCTTCTTTTCACTCAGGCTGTCATCCTCAGGTTCAAGCTCAAGCCCCTCGACGGCCTCCGCGTCCTCCTCATACTCCCAGGAAATCGTCATGCCGTCGAGCTTTACCTTTTTTCCTTTAAGATTCTCGTTCTTCTCCACAAGAGCCATAATAACGCCTCCTTTTTTCCGGCAGCCTGATTGTAACAAATATGGAGCGGAACGTCAATGGCTCAGCAGAAGCGGTTAAGGGCCTCCCTAAGAGAGGCCGCTTAACACAATCGCATGACCATTTAACGCCAAATCGCATGTATTTCAGGCTGAAAGCTACGCTTTTACCTTCTGTTTTCTGATCGTTTTAATGAGTACGCCGAGCTTTGGCGGCTTGCCGTACATCAGGACGCCGACGCGGTATATCGCCGCCGCGAGGATGCCGATGCCGATTGTAGAAGCGATTGCAATCGTTAATGAGATGATTATCTCAAGCGGCGGTACCGACGACATTGCAATGCGCGTGAACATAACAAAGGGCGACGTGAACGGGATATAGGAGCATATAACCATGAGGGGCGAGTCTATCTTCCCGCTGCTCATGCTGATGATGACAACAAAGTACGCGGCCATCGTGACAAATGTCAGGGGCATAATTGCGGTACCGACATCTTCCGATCTGCTGACAAGCGAACCGAGTGCGCCATAAAGAAAAGCATACAGGAAAAAACCGATGACAAAAAAGAGCAGTACATATAAAAACATATCAAGAGGGATATTGAATATCTGCTGGATCACTGAATTGCCTGCCCAGATATCGGCGTTTATGTTGTAGAACAAGAACGCCGACCCGAAGATGATCCCAAATTGGGCGAGTCCGGCCAGCCCGGTGCCGATGACTTTACCGAATAGCAGGCTCATGGGCCTTACGCTCGTAATGAGAAGCTCCATGGTACGGGAACTTTTTTCACTTGCGACACCTGTCGCGACAAATTGACCATAAAGCATGATTGCCATATAGAGGCTGATGATGAGAATGTATGTATAAATAAAAGACTCTGCCTGGCTTTTACCGGTCTCAGTAATCGTACTGTCAATGACAGGATTGATAAGGCTTTGCGCTTCATCCCTTGTGAGGCCAAGCCCCTCGATTTTTGTCAGCTGATATTCTTCCTGCAAGATGACACTGATGACTTGGGCCGGGTTTTCGTACATACTCATACTGACCGTTATGTATGTGAATTTGAGTGGCGACTCCAGTATGATCGCACTGGCGTATTCTCCGCTGCTGACTTTGCTTTTTAACGAATCCATGTTCTCGTCTGTCGGTACTATTTTGTATGAAGGGAAAGCCTGTGTTATTTTCAACAGAATGTCTTCACTCTCATAAGCCTGGTCAACGAGCGCTATTTTTTTGAGATCAGCGCTTGGCTGGTTGTTCTCTTGTTGAAAAAGAACCGAAACACGGGGGTATGAAAGAAGTCCCGCGATAACAATGACTAAAAGGATTGTGATGATGATATACGGCTTGCTCTTTACATAATTTGAGAACTCAAATCTCATGACCTGACCGAATTGTTTCATATGCTGTCCTCCGTGTATTCCACAAATATGTCGTTCAGTGAGGGTTCGTAGACATCGAATTTGTCAAGATTGAGGTTCTTCTCCGACAGCCTTCTTAAAAGCTCCATTTTCATGTCGGCCGAGACAAGCGTCGCTGTTACAGTGTCCTGCGACCGCTCCGATTTGGATACGATATCGGTTGCCCCGGTCTTTATGTACTGCTCGATTTTCCCGGCCTCTGCCGAAGAGAGAATGATTTTCAGTCTTTCATAGCCACGCCGGATATCGCGGATACCGCCGGACAGGACGATCTTCCCGGTGTTCAGGATGGCGATATTCCGGCAGAATTCCTCGACATAATTCATCTGGTGGCTGGAGAATAAAACGATCTTGCCTTTATCGATCATCTCCATGACGATGTCCTTGAGGAGCATGGCGTTAACCGGGTCCAAGCCGGAAAACGGCTCGTCGAGGATCAGAATATCCGGGTCGTTCAAAA
>CAZJCH010000093.1:0-7835 GCA_964544005.1 uncultured Papillibacter sp. | reverse complement strand
CGAGCTGGAGTGCATGTTCGATATCCCGCCGCGTAAAAAGAAGACCGTTATGATCGCGGGCGGCGGCATCGGCGGCATGCAGGCGGCGCTGACGGCTTCAGAGCGCGGGCATAAGGTCATTTTATGCGAAAAAACCAATCAGTTGGGCGGCGTCTTGCGCTGCGAAAAAAACATCCCATTTAAAAAGCACCTGGAGGAATACCTCGAATTGCAGGCGCGCCTTATATCCAGATCAATCGTCGAAGTCCATCTGAACACGGCGGTCACGCCGGAGCTTGCCTCAAAATTCAAGCCCGACGTCATCATCGCTGCCATGGGCTCCCGTCCCGTTAAACCGCCGATACCCGGTATTGACCGCGCGAATGTCTACGGTGCCGAGGATGTCTATTACAAGCCGCAGCTTGTCGGAAAGAAAGCCGTCATCCTGGGGGGCGGGCTCGTCGGGCTGGAGCTGGGCGTCTATCTGGCTGAGACGGGCCGCGACGTGACTGTCATCGAAATGCTGCCGCGCACCTGCGCGTCGGAAGACGACAAGGAGACGTCCGAACGGTTTAGTGCCTTCGGCGGCATGGTCGTCGGCGACCCGCTCGTCCATGGCATATCCATCCGTGAGTACCTGAAGGCGCACCCGGATTTGAAAATGAAAATCATGACGTCAACAAAGGCACTCGAGATCAACGACAAAGGTATTGAGGTTGAGGATTGCAACGGCGTACGAACCATCGCCGCCGACACCGTCATTTATTCCGTCGGCCAGAAGCCGCAGCGTGAAGAAGCGCAGGCGCTCAGCGATTGCGCACCTGAATTCTACGCCCTCGGCGACTGCGTGACACCGCGGAATATTTTCAGCGCAACGCAGGCGGCGTGGACCATTGCACGAGACATCGGGAGATTGTAAATCGATATGAGATGGGAGACTGTTACTTTAAGTAGCGGTCTCCTATTTTGCATAAGCCGCTTAAAGATGCTGAAACTAAGGCTCCTTTTGACCTTGCTGTCACAATAGGTGAGATAGACTTGGATGCTGTTACTCTTTATATTCCTGTGGATTTCAGACGAGAAGCATATTATGATGACAAAAATGGTAAAAAAGCATAATAAAAGAGGCATGAAAAACAAAGATGAAAAGGGGTATTGCAAATGTTTTGCTCAAAATGCGGCACAAAATTAGAGGCTGAGGATGTCTTCTGCACTATATGCGGCGAAAAAACAAAAGCGGCGGAAAATGAGAAGCCGCCCGTTAGCCCGAGCGTGGAGACCGAAGCTGTCAAGCAGGCGCCGGTACCGGTAAAACCGGGGAAGCAATCGAAAATAGCGATCATGATCGGCGCTGCGGCGCTTGTTGTGATCATCGCCGTTCTGGCCGTGCTGCTTGTCATGAAGCCGCGCAGCACGTCTCTCATGGTGAAGGAAGGCAATTTCAAGAGCCCCGAGGCGGCCGTTGAGCATTTTATGACAGCCATATCCGACAATGATTTCGAGACAGCGCTGGAAGCATGCGCATTCAATGAGGCGGCGCGGAATTATGACGCGGCCTACAATGCTGAGAGAATTAGGATGTTGACGCTTAACATGGCGGCGCCCTCGGAATATGCGTTTTATCAGAGCTTGAATCAGGTGTTTTTTCTCAACCAGATCGCATCTCAAGTGAAATATTTAACTTACAGCTTGTCTGATTCGGAAAAGGCTGTTGAAATGACTCAGACAGGCCAGAATCAGCTGTTGTACGACCCCGAGGGTGATGCTGCGGATTTTGTGGAAGGCGTTGATCCCGCCGCGCTGAAGGGCTTGAAAATAGAACGCATTGATTTACCTTATCCGGATTTATATGACAGTGAAGCAAACCGGAAAAACATGAATAGTACGGCGAAAGTCTACGGCGCCGACGAGGTGACAGACCGCGTTGTTCTGTTTGAACTCAACGGAATAAAGTATTTCGAAGGGTTTGCGTTGCTTCGTTACGGCGCGAATTGAAGGATATATTCTCTCAGCTCTCCTATTGCCGGAACCAGTCCTTACGGCTCGGCTGCGGAGATATCGGTGGCCGATTATGAGGAGCTCGTCGGCGACTGACGGGCGGGCCAATATTGACAGGGCGGATTTATTGTCCGCCCTGAATCTTCGTCATAGAGGCATGAAGTTCTGCCCGTCTGGTTACAATGTGACTGTTACATCACATTGAAATCAGGCGGGCTTATGACATTCAACGACTTATATACGGGGCTTTTGAGGTCGGCGGCGGAAAAGAACCACGGAGCGTATCAGAGGCTTTTGCGGGCAAACAAAGACGGTACGAGCATCGACTGCCTTCTGCATCCTTCTATGTACGCGCCGGTCTTTTTAACACAGCCGTGTGACTGCGGTAAGGACGGGACGCCGGAGTGCGTCAGGCGCTGCATTTATAACGCCATCCGGCGGGATAAAGCCGGAGACCTCGTGATCGATAAGGAGCGGTGCGTCGGCTGCGCCGAATGCCTTGAAGCCTGCGCCTCGGGCAAGCTCACGGCAAGCCGTGACGTTTTGCCCGTTCTGGAGGTGCTCAAAAAAGCCGGGGGCCCTGTCTACGCGATGGTCGCGCCGGCCATCGTCGGGCAGTTCGGCGACGTTTCCATCGGCCGGCTCCGATCGGCTTTTAAGGCGATCGGGTTTGCGGGGATGGTGGAGGTCGCGCTGCTGGCCGATATCCTGACGCTCAAGGAAGCGCTCATTTTTGATAAAAAAATCAAAACCGACGAGGACCTTATGCTCACCAGCTGCTGCTGCCCCGTCTGGATTGCCATGGTACGCCGCGGATACAGCCGATATATGAGCAAGCTCCCGGACTCGGTCTCGCCGATGGTAGCCTGCGGCCGCGCCGTCAAGCGGCTGGAGCCGTCGGCCGTGACGGTCTTTATCGGCCCGTGTATCGCCAAAAAGGTGGAGGCCCGCGAAAAAGACATCGCGGACGCCGTGGATTTCGTGCTGACGTTTGAGGAGACGCGGGATATTTTTGACGCGTTCGGTATCGATTTTGAACAGCTGGAGGAGGACGAGAAGGAGCATTCGTCAAGAGCGGGAAGGATTTACGGCAGGACGGGCGGCGTCAGCGAGGCGGTTCGGGAGACCGTCCACCGCTTAAACCCGCGCCGCTTGATCGACGTCAGGGCGGAGCAGGCCGACGGGACAAAAAGCTGCAGAGAATTACTGCAGCGCCTTCAGGAGGGCGGAGTAAAAGCCAATTACCTGGAGGGCATGGGCTGCGAGGGCGGCTGCGCCGGCGGACCGAAGGTGCTCATCGACCGGGAGGACGGTAAGTGTTATGTAAACTTGTACGGCAAGGCGTCCGCCTTTGAAACGCCGCTGGACAACCCCAACGTGCGCGAACTGCTCGGCCGCCTCGGCTTCGAGTCCATCGAAAGCCTTTTGAGCGACAATCTTTTCACCCGGCATTTCGAAGAGCCGGCGATAAAATAGACAAAAAATCAGATTGAAAAACAGGCGAACACAGTTCGCCGCTACGGTGTTTTTGCAGTCATGTCGTAGTGGCGATCCGCGATCGCCTGCCTGTTTTATATTACGCGCCGCCCCGGCGCTCCCGGCGGTTCGGGTGGACGGCGCGCGCCACATATTTGTGGAAGAATATTTCAACGATGCCGAGGACAACGGCGCAGACGGCGGCATCGCCGACACCGATAAAGCTGTAATACGGCACATAATTAAAAAGCCAGATCGTCACAAATATAACTATGGCGTCACAGAGCGCCGTGATGGCGTTGGTGGAGAAGGGCAGGATCAGCAGGTCGCCGGCCAGGTACGTGATGAGCGTCACGGCCGCCGATATGACGAGGATCTGCGTCACTGTCAGCTCCGTCAGCAGGCTTAAAAAAATCTCAAGGAGCGCGAGCACGACGATAAATTTGAGGATGATTACCACGATGTGTTTCATATTAGTCACCTTTTCTTTCATTTATAGCGTTGCCATGCCGACCCGCGACTATGGCAGTTAAATTTTAGCAAGCGTATAGGTTTCGATTTTTTCTGCAAAATATCAAAGTCAATAATTCATTCGTAAAGGGACACCATGCTGACGCTGCTGAAAAACATTGAATGCTTCTGCCCGGCGGCCATCGGAGTAAAAGACCTGCTCATTGCCGGCGCCGCGATATATAAGCTCACGCAGCCCGGGGCGATCAGCGGTCATCCGTTGCTGGAAAACACCATCGACTGCAGGGGACTCCTCGCTTTTCCGGGTCTTTTTGACCAGCATGTCCATATCACGGGAGCGGGCGGTGAAAAAGGGTTTCAAAGCCGGACAAGGGAATTGGAGGCAAAAGAGCTGTTTGAAGCCGGCATCACGACGGCTGTCGGACTCCTGGGGGCCGACGGCACGACACGCAGCATGGAGAACCTGTACGCCAAGGCAAAAGCGCTGGAGGCGGAGGGCTTGACGGCCTTCATGTATTCCGGAAGCTACGCCATGCCGCCCGTGACGCTGACGGGGAGCCTGCTCCGCGATATCGTCTATATTGATAAGGTGATCGGCGCCGGGGAGATCGCCGTATCCGACCACCGGTCGTCAAACCCGGGCGCTCAGGAGCTGATTCAGCTTGCGTCCGACGTCCATTTGGGCGGATTGCTCGCCGGGAAGGCCGGTATCGTCCACCTGCACGTCGGCGACGGGAAAGCAGGGCTGACGCCGCTCATGGAAGCGCTGGATGAGTCCGACCTGCCGGCGGAGATGTTCATTCCGACGCATATGAACAGGAGCCCGGCCTTGCTCCGGCAGGCGGCCGACTACGCCAGAGCCGGCGGCCGCGTCGATCTGACAGCGGGGGAACAAGACGGCCTCAGCGTGCCGGACGCCGTCCGGTCGCTTGTTTCCAGGGGAATTGACATGTCCCGCGTCACGGTCAGCTCGGATGCCGGCGGCAGCATCCCAAGCGGAGGGATCGCGCCGCCTTCGGCATTACTTGACGATTTTAAGGAAATAATAAGACAATCGGTGTTTCCGCCGGAGGAGACGATCCGCCTGTTTACGGAAAACGCAGCGAAGGCACTGAAGCTTTACCCAAAAAAGGGCGTTCTCAGGGAAGGCTGCGACGCCGATATATTGATAACAGATAAGGAGTTTCGTTTGAAAATGCTTTTCTGCATGGGGCACCGGGTGGTGAATCATACATGACGACGGACAGTCCGAAAGGCTTTCTGCTCATAATCGGCGGAGCGGAGGACAAGACGGACGGGAGCGTGATCCTCAGGGAGGGCGCCGGCCTACTGAAGGAAACGGAGGTGCTCACCATTCTGACAACAGCGACCGAAGAGCCGGAGGAGGCCGGACGGAATTATTTAAAGGTCTTCCATGGCCTGGGCGTCAAAAACGCACGGGTCCTGAATATCAAAACCCGCGACGAGGCAAACAGCGATGAAATGAGCGGAAAAATCAAAGGCTCGAAGGGTGTGTTCATAACGGGCGGCGACCAGCTCCGGCTGACCAGCATTCTGGGCGGTACGCGGGCGGGTGACGAGCTGAAAAGCGTGTACGCCCTGGGCGGCGTCGTCATGGGCACGAGCGCCGGCGCATCGGTCATGAGCGCGACGATGATCGTCAAGGGGGACGACAACGAGCCGGCGAAAAAATGCACGCTCAAAATGGCCCCCGGTCTTGGGCTCGTGGGCGGTGTGATCATCGATCAGCATTTTGACCAGCGCGGCCGCTTCGGCCGGCTCTTGTGCGGTGTGGCGGAGAATCCCGACGCCATCGGCCTCGGTATTGACGAGGACACGGCCGTCAAGCTGTTTCCCAATATGCATTTTGAAATCATCGGCTCAAACGCCGTGACGGTTATCGACGGGACCACAATCAAAAGCTCCAACGTTTCGGAGCTCCAGCAAAATGAAATCCTGGCCATTACGGGCGCAACCGTCCATGTCCTGCCTCAGGGCTACGGTTACGATCTTTTAAGCAGAAAGGTTATGCGTTTTTAGAAAAATGAAAACAAATCAGATCAGGATCCTTGAACTCACGGGCTACAGCGGAAAGAACATTTACAGCCACAGGCCGGTCATGAAGACCGTTGATATCGGGGATTATGGCAATATCCCGACGAAAGATATCCCAATGTTCAATGAAAAGCTCCTGAATATGCTGCCGGGCCTTCGAAAGAACTGCTGCGGCCTCGGTTATGAGGGCGGGTTTGCAGACAGGCTCAGAGAAGGCACGTACCTGGGGCATGTTCTGGAGCATGTGATCCTCGAAATACAGTACGAGCTGGGGTACGGTGTCAGCTTCGGCAAGACGCGGACCTTAAAGGCGCCGTCGCTCTATTATGTTGTCTATGAATATCAAAATGAGGTCTGCGGCATGGAGTGCTCGAAGGTCGCGGTATTCATTCTCAACAATCTGATCGCCGGAAAAGATATTTTAATCGGCGAATTTCTGGAGTACCTGAAGAAGGTGTCTGTCGAAGCGGAGCTTGGGCCGAGTACGGAGGCCATTGTGAGCCAGGCGAAGAAGCGGGGCATCCCCGTGACGCGCATCGGGCACGAGAGCCTCGTGCGGCTGGGGTACGGCAAAAACAGCCGTCTCGTGGAGTCGACACTGACGGACGCAACGGCCTGTATTTGCGCGGATATAACAAGCAACAAGCAGCTTTCAAAATATTTGCTGAACGAACAAAAAATACCCGTACCGAACGGCAGGGTCGTCTATTCGGAGATATCGGCCCTGATGGCGGCTGGCCAGCTGGGCACGCCAGTCGTCGTTAAGCCGCTGGACAGCAACCAGGGGAAGGGCGTCCACCTGAATCTCAATACGCCGGCCGAAATCAGGGGCGCCTTCTCCTGCGCGTCGAAATACTCCTCCGGCGTCATTGTCGAGCAATATGTCAAGGGCAGTGACTACCGCGTCCTTGTCGTGGGAAGCGAGGTCAGGGCTGTTTCGAGGCGTGTGCCCGCCCATGTGACGGGCGACGGAAGGCATACGGTCGGGGAGCTTGTCGATATGGTCAATCAGGACCCGCGCAGGGGCGAAAAGCACGAGCGGCCTCTCACGAAGCTCCGCCTTGACGATGTCGCCGTCGCGCTCTTAATAAAAGCGGGGCTTTCGCCGGAGTCCGTCCCGCGGGACGGCGACACGGTCCTGCTCCGTGAAAACGGCAACCTGTCCACCGGCGGCACGGCTGTCGACTGCACCGATATCATCCACCCGGATAACGCCGAGCTGGCTGTTCAGGCGGCAAATGCCCTCGGGATTGATATTGCCGGCGTTGACATTGTCACGGAGGATATATCCGAGTCGATCCTCGACACCGGCGGCGTCATCGTCGAGGTCAACACGGCGCCCGGCATCCGGATGCACCTGTACCCGTCGGAGGGGACGCCGCGCAACGTCGCGCGTCATATCGTCGACTACCTGTTCCCCAGTGACGAGACGGTCCGGTTCCCCATCGTCTCGGTGACGGGGACGAACGGAAAGACCACGGTGGCGCGGCTTGTCCAGCATGTGCTGATGACGACGGGCAGGTCGGTGGGTCTGACGAGCACAAGCGGCACGTTCATTAACCACAAATGCATCGCCCGGGGCGACAACTCCGGGCCCATGAGCGCCCGGTCCCTTTTAGCCAATAAGGCCATTACGGCGGCTGTCCTGGAGACGGCGCGCGGCGGCATCGTCCGGGAGGGACTGGGCTATGAGGCTGCCGATGTGGGCGTCATTACGAACATCACGGAGGACCATCTGGGACAGGGCGGCGTTGAGACGCTGGAGGATTTGGTTTTCGTGAAATCTCTTGTGGCGGAAGCCGTAAAGGACGGCGGCGCCGCGGTCCTGAACGGGCTGGACCCGTCGACGACCGCGG
>CAZJCH010000092.1:7629-7842 GCA_964544005.1 uncultured Papillibacter sp. | reverse complement strand
CGAATAAACACTGGTGATGGGCATGATCTGAATGCAAGCGGCAGATTTTTCTGCAACCAGCAATCTCGCCAGCAAATCCGCTTCCGATTGACTGTCTGTGGTGGTCAGAACAACACAGTACCCTTTTTCTGACATCGATCATTCTCCTTTAAGGTAATTCGCAATGAGCCGGCTCGGCTAATCGCTATAGGCGCGCTGACGAGCCTGGGCAGC
>CAZJCH010000092.1:4517-7619 GCA_964544005.1 uncultured Papillibacter sp. | reverse complement strand
ATTTGATTGCTGGGACCGTCTCCTCTGGCAACCGAAACCCCAACCTTCCCGCCAAAAGCATGGAACAGTTCAGCCACGTCATCATGATTAAAACCCGGACAGAGCAGGATAGAATCCAACCCGCTTTGCGCATCCATTTGTTTTGCGACATCCAGCGCCTGAGCCTGATCCTGAACAATTACCGACCACAATTTGAGACGCCCGGTATCAATGAAAGATTGATGGTCTCTCCAGTTGGCGTCCGATGAATGCGCCATAAACAACACTTTGAATGACATGTTAACCTCCTCAATCAGATAATTATGACAAAGGTGTTGAAACCGAGGGAATTCCAATTATCCCTGGGCGTGGTGAAGAATAAAAGAGCTTGCGAATACATCAATAAAATCATCGAGGCCGTCGAGAGCACCGACGGGGTGTGCCTCACCTATGGAAACACGCCGATCCAGGCTGTCTTTCACTCCTCATCGGCAGGCCGGACGGCGGACAGCGACGAGGTCTGGGCCTTCGATCTGCCCTATCTTGTCAGCGTTGAAAGCCCAGAGACGGCCGCCGACGTGCCGAATTACGTGTCGTCCGTCACCGTCTCCATATCCGATTTCAAGGACACCGTTTCAAGATTTTACCCCACGGCCGTATTCCCGAAGGACAAGACAAAATGGGTCACGGACATCGCCTATACCGAGAGCGGACGCATCCGCACGGTTAAGCTCGGCGGCGTATCCGTCTCAGGGCCGTCCTTACGCAGCATGTTCGGCCTCCGCTCCACGGCGGCCTCCATTGAAATCGGTGAAAACAACGTCATACTGACGACGACCGGTTACGGGCACGGCGTCGGCATGAGCCAATACGGGGCCAATGCCTTCGCCCTGCAGGGCAAGAGCTATAAGGAAATTTTACTCTGGTACTACAGCGGCGTCACGTTCTCCGGCTTGAATGATCTGGTAAATAATTGATTATTATTGTAAATATTCCTCCGGTGATGTAGAATAATCCGATTATGATATCATCGGAGGATAGTTTATGGATTACGCGGCGGAGTCTTTGAGACTGCATTACGAATGGGCAGGCAAACTCGATTATGTCCCGAAAATGGCTGTTAAAAACAGGGAGGCTCTGTCTTTGGCCTATACACCGGGCGTGGCGCAGCCATGTCTTGAAATCCAAAAGGATATTGATAAGAGCTACGCGCTCACGGGCAGGCACAATCTTGTCGCCGTTGTCACCGACGGCACCGCGGTGCTTGGCCTGGGCGATATCGGCCCGGAGGCCGGTATGCCGGTGATGGAGGGCAAATGCGTGCTGTTCAAGGCCTTCGGCGGCATTGACGCCGTCCCGCTTTGCATCCGGTCGAAGGATGTGGACGAGATCGTCAGCACAGTCGCGCTGCTTGCGGGGAGCTTCGGCGGCATCAACCTGGAGGATATATCCGCGCCGCGCTGCTTTGAAATCGAGCGGAAGCTCAAAAAGCGCTGCGACATCCCCGTCTTTCACGACGACCAGCACGGCACGGCCGTCGTCACGCTGGCCGCGATGCTCAACGCCTTAAAGCTCACGAACCGACGCCTTGAGGATATCCGGGTCGTCACCTCCGGCGCCGGCGCGGCCGGGATCGCCATCATCAAGCTGATGCTTTCGCTGGGCCTTAGACATATTGTCATGTGCGACCGCGACGGCGCGATTTATAAGGGACGCGATAACCTCAACAGCGCCAAACTTGAGATCGCCGATATCACAAATCCGGACGGGCTGCGCGGCTGTCTCGCCGACGCGCTCCGCGGCGCCGACGTCTTTATCGGCGTGTCCGGGCCGGGGACCGTGACACAGGATATGGTGCGCACGATGGCAAAGGACCCGATCCTCTTCGCGATGGCGAACCCCATGCCGGAGATTATGCCGGAAGCCGCGTTCGCCGCCGGCGCCGCCATCATCGGCACCGGCCGCAGCGATTACCCGAATCAGATCAATAACGTCCTCGCCTTCCCCGGCATCTTCCGCGGCGCCCTCGACGTCCGCGCCTCCGATATCAATAACGCCATGAAAATCGCCGCTGCGAGAGCCCTCGCCGGTCTCGTTACCGACGACCTCGCCCGCGACAAAATCATCCCCGAGCCCTTCGACCCCCGCGTCGGCCCCGCTGTCGCCGAGGCGGTTCGTCAGGCAGCGAGGGAGACGGGGGTCGCGAGGTTATAGAAACCTGTGCCGGTCTCTTCGCTGCTGGACTGATCGCAACCGGCGCGCTCATGAGTCTCCGAAAAACAATCGGCGCTCCCCTTTTGTATCAATAAAATAGCTCATAAAAAAAGACGTATCACCGCATAGGCAATGGCGAGCCAGATAAGTATGATCGGGATTGCATAGTACCATTTCTCGGCTTTTCATTTGACCACAGGTTCGCTGATCCCCTTCTGCATTCGTTAAAAACTCCGCGAGGTATAAGCTTTACGGTCAGGGCGATCAAAGCAGGCAGGATAACCAGGTCGTCCAGATAACCGAGTACGGGAATGTAATCGGTAATGAAGTCTATCGGAGATAAAGCATAGGCAACGGTAATACCGGCGAGGATTTTCGCCGGTATGGGCGTATCCTTCCTGCCCATGGCGAGGAATACGGCGGGCAGGTCAATTTTCAGCTGCTTCGCTCTTTCTTTCAGATTCATACTAAGCTCCCATTATCAGCATATACAGACCGACCATGCTAAGCAGTATCGCAACGAACTTCGGTCATCATCGCGCCCGAGATCAAGGCCGCCGCAAAGGCGGATATGATCAGAACGACATAAAGCACACAACACAACCCCTCTAATTCGGATTATAGCATAAAGATTGTGTGTTGGATTGCTGTCTTTTTACTAACAATAATGAAATGGTGCCATCCTAAAAAAAGGACTAAAACCGCAAAGGTTTAAGTCCTTTTGACATTAATAACACGCGGAATATGCCGATAAATATAATATCAGCACAGGATTAACATAGAAGCCGTCATGACGCTGCACATGCGCGCACCGCATCACGAGCGATTTACCGAGATGCTTTGTTATTATGACAGGAGGGCAGGTTTGTGGATCGTTTTGATGATCTTTATGCCGCAAATACGGCTTTG
>CAZJCH010000092.1:2444-4507 GCA_964544005.1 uncultured Papillibacter sp. | reverse complement strand
CCCGAGACTCTCATGAAAGCCCTGGGACACGCAAGGGATATCATTTTAGTCTTCAATTCCGAAGGGAGCATACTTCGTATCGAGCGGTCAGGCCGCGCTTGACTTAATGGAAAAAATTAACAGATCGACGGCGGCCGGCATCGCCGGGTGCTGCCGCCAGACAATGCCGCCGCGGGCGTTCCAGTCGTGGGGGATCAGCATCTTGAACGCATCGTGCCCGAACTGGCCGTCATGGCAGGTGTAGGTTTTGAACTTGACCATAGCTGTGCCTCTTTCATGGGATTTACATAGTATTATCGGCACATATGGAGAGGCCATTATATCAAGGCAGCTGACGGGTGTGTTTTTTTCTTAATTTGAAAACTCATAAATGCTATCAGCAGGACGTTCACGAACAGCACTATCATACTTCCGTCGAGTTTTGCGGAGCCGCCCGAAAGCAAGTCGTTTCGTGACATGACGCTGTTCCATAAGCTCGGGTAACCGCTGTCCAAGGACACGAGGCCAAGGACAAGGCCGCCAATGCCGTTCCATACGAAATGAACGATAATGGGGGCCAAAAGACTTTTGGTGTATATTAACAACAACGATGCAAGCACGCTCATGCATACCTCCCACATTCGAAACTGGAACGAGCGGGTGCTTTATTTTTTTCTTCTGCTGTCATCGTCAAAATTTTCTTTGAGCGCACGCTCCGTCAATACGATCGGCAGTATCAGACCGACAGTCAGCTGTGCGCCAACAACAATAAGCACGACGGTGCCTAAAGTGTCCTCGCTGCTGTTCCTGAAAATAATCGGCCATGGCAGTGAAAGCGGAAGCAGAATGATGCCGAAGAGCGGCCAGATTTTTGCGGTATATCGGTGGGCAAAAGCCCATGTGTCCTTGTTCTGCATGGAACGGGTTGTCCTGTAACCGTAAAGCATGCTGATTTTGGCGGGCGGTCTCTTCCGCCAGATCAGCCCAATTCCGATAATCGTCAGCGGGATGAGCGCTGTGATAATGATAAAAAATATGAACATATCTCAGCCTCCCAGCATGTTTCGGTGCCTTTCCACATATTACCACGCCCGCCTTTTGCGGTCAATGCATTCAAACCGAAACTCCCGCTTTGGTGAAGACAACCCGCAGAAACCTGTTCTTTCCCCTGCTGAGGATGATTTCTCTCTCGCCGCGGAGCATGATCCCGCTGTCGGTTACGGTGACGCCGTCCAGTTTGATGCCGCCGCCGGAGATCAGGCGGCGGGCGTCGCTGTTTGATTCGGCAAAACCGGCAGACTTCAGAAGCTCCACGATGCCGATTTCTTTATGCGGCAATTCAAGGGTCTCAATATTTTCGGGGCGCCCGCCGGACGCGACTTCCCTGTACCGGCTTTTGGCTGAAGCGGCGGCGTCTTGGCTGTGATACATGGCGACGATTTCACGCGCGAAGACGAAATGCGCTTCGCGGATATCCGAAGCGATCAGCTGTTCATAGGTCCCGGCCGGTACGTCTGTTGTCAGGCGGAAGTAATCGACGAGGAGCGTATCGGGGACCCTCATGCATTTTTCAAACATCAGCGCCGGTGGCTCGTCGAGTCCGATGGTGTTGTCCAGTGATTTGCTCATTTTTTCCGTGCCGTCGAGGCCGATCAAAAGCGGAAACGTGATCACCGCCTGGGGCTCCTGCGCGTAATCTCTCTGCAGCTCGCGCCCGACCAGCAGGTTGAACGTCTGGTCCGTGCCGCCGACCTCAATATCGGCGCTGAGTGCGACTGAATCATAACCCTGCATCAGCGGATAAAACAACTCGTGCAGCCCGACGGGCTGGTTCTCAGTGAATCTTTTCGCGAAATCATCGCGCTCCATGACGCGCGCCAATGTGTATTTGCCCGCAAGGGACAGGACGTCGGCGAAATTCATTCGACCGAGCCACTGCGAATTATAGGCGACCGTCGTCTTCTCCCTGTCCAGAATTTTCGTCACCTGCTCAAGGTAGGTTTGTCCGTTACGGCGCGTCTCGTCAAAGGTCAGCGGCACCCGCGTTTTGCTCCTGCCGGACGGGTCGCCGATCATGCCAGTGA
>CAZJCH010000092.1:0-2434 GCA_964544005.1 uncultured Papillibacter sp. | reverse complement strand
ACGAAAACGATCTCATGGCCCCTGTCCTGCAGCAGCCGGAGCTTTCTCAAAACAACAGAGTGGCCCAGGTGCAGGTCCGGACGGCTGGGGTCGGCGCCGAGCTTGATTTTAAGTTTTTTGCCGCTTTGAAGCTTCTTCATAAGAGCTTCCTCAGAGTAAATCGCAACGGCGTCGCGCTTCAACAATTCAAACAGGTCATCCATCTGTGTTACCTCTTTCGAAAAAAATAAAGCAGGCCAAAGCGTTGAAGCCTTGGCCTGCAATAACCCTTTATATATCAGGGCAAACGCAGCCAAAGCCTGTTTCCGTAATAATAGGAAACAGACTGGTATGAAAATGCATGCATTACAAACTCACAACACATAGTTAATGGCATTATTATACGCCGACGCTTTGTGAAAAATCAAGCGGGTCAGTTAAATTTACTTTCTTACGCCGAAGGCGTCAAATTTTCGTTCAAGCGCGCGCTCCGTTGGGATGTACGGCACAAGCAGTGCGGCCATCTGAACGACGAGGATGATACAGAAGACCTTCACCGGCACACCATCGTTTTGATTGGCAAAAAGGAGCAGCCCGGCTACCGATACGACCGCCAGGGGCAGGCTTAAATAAAGATAGATCCTTGCGATATACCGATGCGCAAAATCCCACGCGGCTGCGCTTTTCAGCGACCGCCTCGTTCTGTAACCACAGCCCCAGATATTCTTGGGCGCCTGTTTCTTCCATAATAAACCCATAGTAAGCAGCATCGCGGGTACCAGCAGCAGTGCACACAACAGGATACACAAAAAGAAAATAAACATAACACCCCCGAGGATTACAAATTCACCACATTATACCAATTTTATGCTCTCAGTTCAACGCCTGATTCGCCTTTTTGACGCCGCTTTTTTCTCTCCGGGAGATTTCAGCCGGTCTTCTTTCTCAAAATGAGCCTTTGTCAGCTTGACGACGACGCCGGAGAGGGCCAGGACGGCGATCAGGTTGGGGACGGCCATGAGGCCGTTCAGGGTGTCGGCGATCTGCCAGATGACGTCCAAATCCAGCGTCGCCCCGGCGACGACAACGAGCACATAAACAAACTGATATATCGGAATGCTCCCCGCGCCGAACAAAAATTCGACGCAACGGACGCCGTAAAGCGCCCAGCCGAAGACGGTCGCCACAGCGAAAAGGGTCATACCGACGGCAATAATAAGCGCGGCTGCCTTGCCGCCGAAGACGGTGGCGAAGGCCGATATGTTCAGCGCGACGGAGCCGGAGGCGCCGTAATCAAGGCCGACGCCGCTCATGAGGAGCGTGAGGCCGGTGATCGTGCAGATGACGATTGTGTCAAAGAATACCTCGAAAATGCCGTACAGACCCTGCCGAACCGGATTCGTCTCGCTGGAGGACGCATGGGCGATCGGCGCGGAGCCAAGACCGGCCTCGTTGGAAAATACGCCGCGCCGGAACCCCCAGCTGATTGCCGTTTTGATCGAAATGCCGGCCGCGCCGCCGGCTGCGGCCTCCGGCGTAAAGGCGTCGCGGAAGATTTTCGCAAATGCCGCCCCGAGGCTGTCGATATTGACAATGATGACGATAAGCGCGGCGATAACATAAACAGCCGCCATAAACGGGACGACAAGCTCCGTGGCTCTGCCGATGCGCTTGACGCCGCCGAACAGCGTCAGCGCCGTGAGGCCCGCGACGATGATGCCGATCACAAGGCTGATGGTCGTGCTGTATTCTGCCGCCGCGGGTACAAACGATTCAATGGCGCTCTTAATGGAGCTTGTCATATTGCCGACCTGAACGGCGTTCCCCGAACCGAGAGCGGCGGCGGCCCCGAAAACGCAGAAGACGGCGGCAAGCCATCTGAAGTTTTTGCCGAGTCCGTTTTTGATATAATACATCGGGCCGCCGGCCCACTCCCCCGCTTTATTCCGTTCGCGGAACCGGACGGCCAGCACGACCTCGGCATATTTCGTGCACATACCGATGATCGCAGAGATCCAAAGCCAGAAGATCGCGCCGGCACCGCCCAACGTGACCGCCGATGTGATACCTGCGATGTTGCCCGTGCCGACCGTCGCCGCCAGTGCCGTCGTGAGCGCCTGGAAGGGCGTGATGGCGCCTTTTTCTGCTTTCTGTTTCTTCTTGAACGCCTTGCCGATCGTGTTTTTCATGGCGTAACGGAATTCGAATATCTGAAGGAATCCGGTGCGGAAGCTCAGATACAGCCCCGTGCCCACAATCAGGATCAGCATCGGCACGCCCCACACGATGCCGCTGACGGCTTCATTGATGTCTTTTATCCATGCCATCCGAGTACCCCTCTGCGATTCGTTTTTTCTTTGGCCTGAAGACAGGCCATATAGAAAGATATTACGGATATGAAAAATACAGAACCGCCGCAGGCTTGAATCGAATAACTAAAAATGATAATATAACT
>CAZJCH010000091.1:0-7889 GCA_964544005.1 uncultured Papillibacter sp. | reverse complement strand
CAGTCCAAGATTAAGCTGAAGATAAGCTGCCAGAAGCGGCATGAACTGCTTGCCGCCTGTTTGGGTTACAAGCAGCCCGTCAATATCATCAGCAGACAGCCCCGCGTCGTCGATGGCCTTTTGGGATGCCGATAACGCCATATGCTCCAGTGCGCTTGGGTCTTTTAGGCGATGAACCGTTTCAGGAGCTGTATCGAGTAATTTCCTTCGTTCCTCCCCCGGAAGCTTCGCAAGCTCAGGTTCCATGTACCTATAGTATTCCTTGACTTTCAGCGTCTCGCCAGGGAGATAGCCGACGATCGATTCCAGACCGATTTTCATATTCATCGTCCCCTTTACAACCATCGGAGCATCAGTCCGCCGAGCGAAACACCCGAGCCCGGAACCCACAGCACGACAACCGAGTCTTTTTTTACAATGCCCTGTTCAACAAAGTACAACAAATCCAGCGGAATATCTGTATGCCCGGTGTTTCCGTATTTCAGTCTTAGATTTTTAAATACGTCCTCTCTGCTGCCACAGGCGATAAGATCACTCTTCCATGCTGCTTCACAGTCTCCCAGGTGGTGGCATATCAGTGCATCTATCTCAGATGTCTGAATTCCAGCTTTTTCACACATTCGAATGAGGCTGCTGGCCAGATATCCCGGCTCGGTTGCTACCTTAATATAAGAGATATCATCCATGCGAAAAAATGGTCCAACTGGGCATGGGGCGCCGGCGACCTCCGCCAAATCAGGGTTTCGCAGGGGTGAGATATCGCCGCAGGCCGAATGATAACCCCGCCCGTCAACAGCGGTGTCGTAGGCTAAGAACTCGCATTTCAGATTTTGACTGGATACGATCACCGCCGCCGCACCGTCGCCGAAATTCGGAGCGATGGGGTCGGTCATGTCTGTCGTGGACCATGGTTCTCCGCCGGCCAGAGCCGCCGAAGCGACGACAAGGACGCGTTTGGCTTCGCCGGATTCAACCAGCATCCAGGCTATCTGAAGTAGGTTTACAAAGCTGGCACAGCAGTCAGCCACATTGAGCATCGGGGTATCCACTCTTAAACCAAGTTCCTTATGTATACTGACCTCCGCCCCGAGGACTAAATCAATATGCGTTCCGATCAAGCCGCTTTGTGTAAGGGCTTCCTGAGCGACCTCGACGGCCATATTCAAGGCTCTTCCGCCCTCACGTCCAGTGTAGCTTCTGACTTCATCCGGCACGATGGAGAAAGCCGCACGCTTTTCCGGCGGCAGCTTTTCCAAAGCCGTCTGCAGATATTTAAAATGCTCCTTTGTTAATACAAGCTTCGGCGTATGTCTGACGATGACTTCAAATCCGACCTTCATGTCATTTCCCCTTTCGCCTGACTATAGCTTAAAGTGATCGCCGCCGCCAAAAGAGGCCCCGCCATCCACCACAAACTGCGACGCGGTGACCCATTCCGCTTCGTCTGATGCCAAATATGTGGCGCAATAGGCAATATCTTTCGAAGAACCGATGCGATCGCACAACAGCGAACCAAGCAGATTCTGTATTGCCTCAGGATCACCGCCGTCAAGCTTGCAGCTGTCGGGCGTCATCCCCGTATCACAGGGACCGGGGCAGATCACATTCATCCGGACACCCTGGGGTGTGTATTCCCTGGCAAGGTTTCTGGTCAGCATGGCGATTGCAGCTTTAAAAGAACCATAATAGTAAGCATAAGACTCGGGCTGATAGACGGATATTGAGGCGATATTCGTCACCGAGGATTTTCCGCTTTCCACAAGGTAAGGCAGAAACTCACGCATCATCCACACCGCACCGCGATAATTAGTCTCGAAAAGTTTCTGCATGTCCTCGTCAGTCTGGTTCATAAAAGAATCAAGAACGACAATACCAGCCGCATTGACCAGCGTTGTTACACGCCCAAAACGTGCCATTGTTGCTTCTCGTACTCTCACAATGTCTGCCCGGACTCGCAAGTTACAGGGAATGAACAGCGCATCACCACCGGCTGCAATAATGTCATTTATGGTTTTTTCACCGCTGTCCCGACTGTAATCGCACCCAACAACCTTGGCGCCTTCCTCGGCAAACATCTTAGCAATAGCCTGCCCCATGCCGGACGCGACGCCCGTGATGACGGCAACCTTATCCTCCAGTCTCAATCTGAACAATATAACCACCCCCTAGGCATATATTAGAATAATATTCTAGAATTAGATTATAATTGTTTTCGTTTAATGTCAATAGTTGCTTTACTAAATCTTTTCAATGAGATATGATGTAACTGTAATGCAAGGGGGTATGCAGGTGTCTAAAATCCAGCAAAAACAAATACAGCGACGTGCTGACATTCTTGAAAAGGCGGTGGATATCTTAAAGGTTACACCATTCGAGGAAATCAGCGTTCAGGACATCTGCAAAGCTGCAAACATTTCGGTTGGCACTTTCTATCATTATTTCAAACAGAAATCCGAGCTTTTGGTGGGTTTGATGGGGCTGATTGATAACTATATGCAAAATCAGGTGTTCCCAGAATTAAGCTGCGACAGCGCGTATGAAAATCTCAAGAGATTCAGCCGAGGCTTTGCGGCTTACGTCGAAGAAAGCGGCATCAAGATATCAAAGTTAATCTCAAGCGCCTACCCAACCGATTACAATCTTGACAACGAAAAGCGTCCGTTGTATGTCAAACTACTGGAGATCATAACGCGCGGACAGTCGGACGGTGAGTTTAAGTCTTCTTTCACTTCCGAAAAGACAGCCGACATGATACTAATCGCAATGAGCGGTGTTGCAGTTGACTGGTCACGCAGAGATGGGAATTATTCAATTACAGATCGGATGGAAGAGATTACAGACCTATTTTTCCCGGCACTACTAAATACTGCTTATAATAAGTAAAGGCGTTCAATATCGAACAACGTTATCGTTTACTCTAAATATATGATCATAAGGACGGTTAGCGGGTACATACCTTCATTTTTTGATGCAGGATGTGAATTGCGCGGGTAGTGGAGCGACGTCAAAGGACGCTGCTTTTTTGTTATTGATGGCAGATAATCTTATGTTGCTTCGTAAGAATGGACGAGCACCATCGATACGACAGAAATAACAAAATCGCTCACTGCTTGGAATGTGCGGATAAACCGTTGAGCAAATATCGCTTTTATCACAGGAAGACAGAGAGTACATTTTATACACACTCATATCAAAGGGTATCGTTGAAAGAAATGATGTTTTAAAGAACATGCACTACTACATAAACACACTTGGTAAAATCCCAGAAAACAGATTTGCGCTTGTAAAGTGGAAAAGAAATTTGGAATACGCGAAGACCATCACGCTTTTTCCTGATTATCGTGGAGGCCCTGCTTATTATCACAAAGAAGACCTGTCAAACAATTAAGTCGAAATTCTCGAAATATACAAGCTTAACCAAGTTATTTCCGGTTTACTTTTGTATCCTCCCATGACAGGAAGGACCGAATGAGCATGGCCACAGGCCTGGAGCTCCGCGTGCCTTACTGCGACCACAGGCTCGTCGAATACGTGTGGAACGTCCCGTGGGAATACAAGAATTACAACGGCCGTGAAAAAGGCCTCCTGCGGCTGGCCCTCCAGGGCCTTCTCCCCGAGGATGTCCTGTGGCGGAAAAAAAGCCCTTATCCGAAAACACATAATCCGAATTATATAGAAGCGCTGCGCATCCTGACGAACATAATGCTGGACGACAATTCCTCGCCGGTCCTCCTGTTTATCGACAAACAGGCCGTCCGGGAGCTGGCGGCCACCGTCACCCGCGACACCGACATCCCCTGGTTCGGCCAGCTGATGAACGCCCCGCAGTTGCTGGCATATCTGCTGCAGATCGATTATTGGCTGCGGGCATATAAAGTAGAGATTGTTTAAAAAAGGTTTTTACTTGCCCTTAACATAATCGATCAAATAATTCTCCCAGCCGGTTTCCGAGGTCCACTCCGGAGACTTGCTTTGCTTTTGCTTTAAGGCAAGCCGAAGATGCTTGAGCTCCTCACTGCTCAGCGAATCAAACAGCGCAATACACTCCTCATCCCAAAAACAGATGTTGAGAATTTCAAAGTAGTCGCGCATACTATGCACATTTTGTTTGACAATAATGATTTTATCAGCTACATACCGGCAGGCACTGATCTCATCGATGAGTCCCCGGAGCTTTTCGGAATCCATCAGTGCGCCGTCAATATAAGTCACCGCGGGCTTTTTTCCCTCGCTCTCACGGTAAAGCGAAGGAAACACGACGTGCAGCTGTTTCGTCTCCACGCCTTGTTGAAGGCGCGGCCTAATATCCGATATCGTTTTTGTCAGATAATTGATTGCCGCGCTGTCGGTTATATCCAGAGCTGAGCAAAGCGCCGACGATGCCGCTTGAAGCTCCGAAGCCCAGCGCTTCTCCTGCCAGGGACTGAACAGCGCGATCAATTTCTCTGTGTCATTTTGGGTGATATCAAGCGCATCGACAACGCCCTTACAAAGCGTCAGCGCTATCGCATTGGCCGCCACCGATTCATAAAAGTTCAGTAGGTTATGTTTATAGTCCGGCGAGATGCTCCTGAGAAGCAACCCAATTGATTCTGCTTCAAAGCGGCTGCAGAATGTGTTTTCAATAATGAGCCGCCGCAGATAATCGTTGATATAGTCAATTCCCAGAAGCGCTTCATCGACAGGCTGCGCCAGAGGATAGTCGATCACACATGGGATCTCGTGGGCAAAGTGATGGTAATGATACCGTTTAAAGAAGACGCCGATTTCCTTAATTGTGTCGTGGTACGCCGTGTTTTCCACAGCCGTCGCCGTGCTGACCACCGTTTCCAAAAGCGCTTCTCCCTCTTTGACAAGTAATTCAATCGCGTTCAACCCCGCCTTGAACAGCGTATCATACTCCTCTGCGAGCAAGCGCGCCTTGACCGTTTCCGGCGCAGTTTCACCATCCACGCCGTGCCTCTCGTCAATAGCATTCATTCCATGGCGGATAACAAAGCCCGCGGATTTCAATAGCTCCTGTGCTGTTTCAACACGTACGGAGCTGCTCCCACCCATCGTATAGCTCTCCGCCCGCTTGGCCAGAATGTCCCACAGCTTGGCCTGGATCTTCAGCGCCTCAGCCGGCGTCATAAGATTCACAAGATTATGCTGTGACAAGACGGATAAAAAGTTCTGCTCGCTGTCCATAATCGTCTCCCATCGTCCGTTATCCGCCATGTAGGTGACGCAGTCTGTGCGACTCGCACAGCGAGTCGCTTGCGTCCCGCTCCTGTATATCGCCGCGCCTACTGACAGCGTTCTATAACCTCTAAAGCATCGGTCTGTCGTCGTCCGTCTCATATCCGAAGCGTGTGTTGCGGCAAAGGTCCTCAAGCGTCGTGCCGCTCAAATACTCCAGTGAGCCCTGGCAGATCGTATCAAAATGGCGGCGCATGATGGCGATCAGCTCGTCGTCCGGGATACGGTCCTCCGATTCATTCTTAAAGTAATAAAACGAATCCAGGAGTTCGAGGATCGTTTCTTCGTAATTTTCCTGATAAATAAACGGGGAATCGCAGAAGGTCTCGATCAGCATTTTTGTAATGCCGCTCCCGAACTCGACGCGCCCCGTGGCGCCCAGCGCTTCAAAACGCTTTTCGACGATCACTGCAATCTGCTCTTCCGAGAGCGTCAGGCCGTACCGGCCTGTCACCGCGTTGCACTGCCGCAATTCCTCGGCAGCACTTAACTGCTCTGTCTTTCTGAGCGATATTTCAAACGCATCCAATTCCATCACCTCATCACATAATATAGCCTCAGCTTTAATACATTACAAGACTTGAAATCTCTTCAATTTTGTGGTAATATACAGGCAGAAAAAAGGGCAGCACATTATTGACAACGAAAAAGGCGCGTGCTACACTTTAGTCAAATATTCACTCTGTGAGGGAGTAGTCGGCGCAGAATCGGCGCTTCAAGTCAACAGACATGGCGGTACCGCCTGGCTTGAATGAAATGACCAGACTCATGGATAGGCGAAATCCTATCCGTGAGTTTTTTAGTGCGCGTATCGCAAATACTATTTAGGAATCGTAGGGGGATGAATTTGAAACATTACTGTGAAACAATTGAAAAAGTAATCGCCGAAACGAACAGCCGCATGTCGGGCCTTTCGGGTGCCGAAGCAGGAAAGCGGCTGGAGGTCAACGGTAAAAACAAGCTCGTCGAGGGGAAAAAGGACTCTGTTGTCAAACGCTTCTTAAAGCAGCTGGCCGATCCGATGATTATCATTCTGCTGGCGGCTGCCGCTGTTTCCGCCGTGACCTCGGCCCTGGAGGGAGAGAGCGCCGCAGATGTGTTCATCATTCTTTTCGTCGTCATTGTCAATTCTGTTCTGGGCGTCTATCAGGAAAACAAGGCGGAAAAGGCGATCGAGGCACTGCAGCAGATGGCCGCGGCCACCAGCAAAGTGCTTCGGGACGGGAAAATAGCAATCGTAAAAAGCGAGGACATTGTCGTCGGCGACGTCGTGCTGCTGGAGGCCGGCGACGCCGTACCGGCCGACGGACGCATTCTTGAAAGCGCCAGCCTGAAAATCGAAGAAGCCGCGCTGACGGGAGAAAGCGTGCCGGCCAACAAAGAAATCGATGCCATCTGCCTGAACGGACAGAGCGACGTGCCGCTTGGCGACCGGAAAAACATGGTTTACATGGGCAGCACCGTCGTCTACGGACGCGGCTCCGCCGTCGTTACAGCCACCGGCATGGACACCGAGATGGGCAAAATCGCCGACGCGCTGACGCAGACAAAGGAGGGTCAGACGCCGCTGCAGATCCAGCTGTCCCAGCTGAGTAAGGTCCTGACGTATCTCGTTTTGGGCATCTGTGCCGTCATCTTTGCCGTCGGCCTGCTGCGCGGCGGTACGGGTGAACTGCTGAACACCTTTATGGTCGCCGTATCGCTGGCCGTCGCCGCTATCCCGGAGGGCCTTGTCGCCGTCGTGACGATCGTCCTGTCCATCGGCGTGACGCGGATGAGCCACCGAAACGCCATCATCCGGCGTCTGACAGCCGTCGAAACACTGGGCTGCGCCCAGATCATCTGTTCCGACAAAACGGGCACGCTCACCCAGAACAAGATGACCGTCGTCGATCATTATACGACCGATGTTACCCTTTTAGCCACGGCGATGGCGCTCTGCACAGACGCCGAGCTGATTGAGGACGGCAGTGTCACAGGCGAACCCACCGAAGCGGCGCTTGTCGCCTGGGCAGCCAAATTGGGTCTCAGTAAGGACCAGCTCCGCATCGATTCCCCTCGTGTCGGCGAAGCGCCGTTCGACAGCCTCCGCAAAATGATGAGCACCGTCCACCAGCACGCCGACGGCGGCTTTGTGCAATACACAAAGGGTGCGCCGGATGAAGTCCTGAAAAAATGCACCCACATCCTCCACGAGGGCAAAGTCCACGTCCTGACCGAAAAAGCCAGGGACGAGGTGCTTGCCGCCAATAAAAACATGGCTGACCGCGCCCTGCGGGTTTTGGCTGCAGCAAAGCGGACTTACAAAGAGCAGCCCGATTGTTGCGACGCGGGAGAGCTCGAGCAGGAGATGTGCCTCATCGGCCTTACCGGTATGATCGACCCGGTCCGCCCGGAGGTCAAGGCCGCTATTGAAAAATGCCGCACTGCCGGCATCCGCCCGATCATGATCACCGGCGACCATATCGACACGGCCATTGCCATTGCCACGGAGCTGGGAATTCTGACCGAGGACACGGAAGCCATTACCGGCTCCGCCCTGGGCGACATGTCCGACGAGGAATTCGCAAGCCGGTTTCGTCGGATATCCGTCTACGCCCGCGTTCAGCCGGAGCACAAGGTGCGCATCGTCAATGCCTGGAAGAGCG
>CAZJCH010000090.1:4037-7893 GCA_964544005.1 uncultured Papillibacter sp. | reverse complement strand
ACTGCTTTTCAAAAAGCAGTGTCAGCTGGGAGCGGTTTATTGTACCGGTTTTTTTAAGAATATTGCCGATATGAAACTTAACCGTGCTTTCCGACACATAAAGCGCACCCGATATTTCCAGATTGGAGCAGCCCTGCATCACAAGGCGGAAAACCTCGGAGCTGTAGCAAAACGAAAATTGCTACAGCTCCTTGACATATATAGGGCTATCTTGAGTTTTAGCCTGTCGCGCCGTCTCTTATCATTTCCAAAGCCAGGCGGACCAGATCTTCCGCCTCTTCGGGGTCAACCAGAAAGACAATGGCGGCCAGATTAATTTTGATCTCCTGCTCGGGGGCGGTTTTGACGGAGACGGTGTCGTCGGTGATGGAGAACATGTCGAGGGTTTTTACCTGGCAGGAGGCCTTGATGTGGCCGACGATGCCGTCACTCTCGTGGACGGCTTTGGCGATCCGCTCCAGGGCGGAGGATACGGCTTTCTTTATCTTGTCATACGAGCCAGCGACTGTCAGGCGGCCGGAGATCACGCGGGCCTCGTCGTGGATATGGTATTCCGTGTGGATAACGCCGGGGGTGTCGTCGGGAATGCAATTGCAGGTCTCGTCGTGGCTGTGGTGGTCATGGCCGCAGGAACAGCTTTCACCGTGGGCATGCTCATGCGCGTGCGCGTGATCGTGTCCGCAGGAACAAGCTTCGCCGTATTCGTGGATAGGATGATGATGTTCGTGTCCGTTCATGGTGCACACTCCCCCACTGCTTTTTTCCAGACCTCGTCCGGCACGTCCTGGAGCGCTGATATTTTCGATATCACAGCGTTCGGCTCAAAGCCCAGGATATCCCGCTCGATTTTTGCGATCGTCTCATCGTCGACAAGATCGGTCTTGTTGATGAGGACGGCGTCGGAGCCCTCGATCTGGCCCCGGAACAGGTTGTTCATGGGGATTAAAAGCCTGTTCCAGCGGGCGGCGTCCACGAGGATGACGATGCGCGAATCGAGCCCCAGGGCGTTTTTGAGGTTTTCCTGCATGTTCTTCGGATAGGCGATGCCCGTCGTCTCGACGATGAGCCACTCGGGGTCGTATTCCTTCCAGATGGTCACGGCGGCGGAGACAAGCTCGCCGGAGACGGTGCAGCAGGCGCAGCCGGAGAAGAGATTATTCACCTGAAAGCCGCCGCTCCGCAAAAAGGCGTCGTCGATGCCGACCTCCCCCACCTCGTTTTCAAGGATCATGACCTTGTTTTCCCGGTCGGATGCGGAGTGCTCCACCATATACCGCGCCAGGCGCATCAGCGCCGTCGTCTTCCCCGACCCCAAAAACCCGCTTAAAATCATAATCTTCATGAATTCTTATCTCTTATTTCTTCTTTTTTCTTTCTTATTTTTTATAGCAGCTGCGGCTCTTCTCCTCGACATAGCTTCTCAAAACAGCGTTCTTCCTGTCGACTTCCCTGTCGTCCACGGGGCCCAGAAAGCCGCCGCACCAGGCAAAGCCGCCGCCGGGAGCCAGCATGTCAAACGTCTTGTCGACAGATTCGTAAATTTCCTCGTCCGTCACATCGGGAGAGAGGAGGTTGTCGCGGGAGTCCCAGCCGCCGGCGATACAGAGCTTGCTGCCGTATTTGGCCTTGACGGCCGCAAGGTCGTTGCAGATCTGGGCCGGCTCCCACATATTGATGCCCATATTGACAAGCAGGTCAAGGATGCCCTCGCACTTGCCGCAGTTGTGCATTGTCATGAAAAGACCGCGGTCACGGCCGATTTTTGCCCACCTGTCGTGGCAGGGGATGAGGAATTCCTCATACATTTCAGGTGAGATGAAGGGATTCGCCCAGGCGGCCGTGTCGTCCATAAAGGTGAGGATATCGGGCTTGTAATAATCGATTGTTTTGAGGGCGACGTCTATGTAAAAGTCGCAGATGTAATTCAGAAGCTCCTTTACCTCGTCCGGCTCCTCGAACATGGCCATCATGCCCTCAGAAAAGCCCATAAAGGACATAAGCGTCTGGAAATATCCCATATGGAGATTCATCGCGAGGGCTGTCTGCGCGCGGTCGATGGTGCTCCGCTCAATGTCTTTTTTGACCATCGTCTCCCAGTCGACGCCGTCTAAAGGGGGCGCTTTGATAACGTCGCGCCATTTCGTGATATCCTTAAGAATAAAGTTATTCGGCTCGGGTATGAGGGCGTTGCCCGTCTCGTAGGTGGGGATGTAATTGACGCCCCAAACGTCTTTCCCCCCGCCGTTTATGCGGTGCTGGCTAATAAAAGGCGGCTCAAACATTTGTGTCGCGCCGGGTTTTGTGTCGCCGCGCTCCGGCCCGAAGGTATACCGCGGCACCCACTCGGGCACCTCGCCGGCGAGCATCATCAGGTAATTCTGTTTTTCCGTCAGCATGTGTCTTCCCCCAGCAAAAAATAATACGCCTTGCGGCCTGGCGATTTCTGCAATGATTATATGGTTTTTGGGCCTGATTTGCAAGTTCTATGTTCGAAAATAATCATGCTTCGGCCAGATGCTTTCAGGAGAATTATTGAAGCAGCGGGGCATATATTTCAGCGAGCAAAAACGGGAGCATATCCCTGTTCTCTGCGTCAACCGTCATCAGCCTGACGTTTTTTCGGCTTCGGAGCCGCTCTGCCCAGCCGGAAGCCGAGCGCTTGATAATACCGAGAACCGGCGTGCTGTCCTCCAGCGCGCACAGGAAAGCCTGCGCGTCCTTTTCAAGCCCGCCGCACTCGTCCATGATGATGAGCCGCGCGTTTTTGCGGGCTTCCGATATGTATTTTACCCCCAGCGCATCAAAGCGCCCGGGGATCGCCTCGGCACTTCCTTGCCGGAAGCGCGCCACGGCGTGCCGGTCATCGTAAACGGGCGGGTATGGCGCGTCGTTCATATACAGGCAGCGGTCAGGATTTGACCTGTCCGGGCCGAAATAGGTATTAAAACCTCCAAAATGCGATTTTTTGACGCCGTCAGGCCTGCCGTCGATTAATGGCTTCAGAAGGGTCAGCGTCTTTTTTATGACGGTGCTCTTACCGATTCCGATATCACCCGTCAGAAATATATGCGTCATCGGAGCGCCCCGTCCAGCTCAAAGATGACGATGGCTTTTGACCGCGGCAGGTAGTACGGCCAGACCTCGCCGTGCGTGTTTTTCAGCCTGCTATTCAGGAAATCCTCGGTTTCATGATCGGTGAGCTCCGGCACATAGTGCCGGACGCACCGGCGCGCGTCATTGAGCGATACAAACGGCTGGCCGAATTCGAGCTGCATAGGGGTCAGCTTATAGGGGATGCTTTTTTCAATGAGATACTTTTCCGTATTGTCCGCCGTATTTCTCTGATACCGCTGCTGCTTCATGGGAAACAGCTCCGGCCCGGCGTTCGCGGATACGACGGCAATCAGCTTTTTGCACTGCGGCAGGAACCGGTCAAGCTCGCGGCTGCCGAAAAAGCTCATATACGCCGCATCCCACGCGCCGGCATGCTGAAAACCGTCTCCTAATCGGGTAACAATATTCGATAACCCTTGCCGCGCCGCCCGGTCCCTGATCGATTCAAGCGCCGCTTCATTGACGTCGACGCATTCGACTGCTTTGAGAAGCGGCGCGATTTTAAAGTCAAAAAGGCCGAGTCCGCAGCCGAAATCGCACAATGTCTGGCACCCCTTCAGCGCCGGGGCGACAGCAGCGGCGAGCTTTCCGAAGAAGCCCGTGTATGCGTCGGCGTCCAGATACCAGCGGATCGTATCCGCGTTCCATTCAAACAGCATATTTAACCTCTTTTCTTTTTGTATGAGTGTTGACAACAGCGAAATGATATCTTTGCTCAACGAAGGCGAATACAAGGTAATGA
>CAZJCH010000090.1:3031-4027 GCA_964544005.1 uncultured Papillibacter sp. | reverse complement strand
GTATAATGTTATGTAATATCACGTTTGATGACGTTTGTCACGCATTTTACTTGTATTCGTTTATGTTTCGTATGTTTTATAATAATAAACGAAAACCAGCATAATCCTAATACCAACGCAAAAAATGTCGAACTGTATAAATTTTTAACACAGACGACATCATATATAGGCTCCGAGCCCTGACACCTGTCGCATAGCTAACGGTGTTCTGGCCCGGGTCGGCGGTTACCGCCAGCCCGCACGGTTTTGCCGGAAACAGCAAAGCCCTCCATCTTTGAAAAGGAGCATGACATAACGCGCCTGTTCCGGGCGCCGGTATGCTTTGCTTCCGTTTCACGGGAGCATTTTTTATTGCATTCAGTTCAGCCGTCAAAGGGGAAAATTATGCGCATTCAAAACGACTCTCGAAAAAACATTCTCATAATACTCGCTCTGGGCGCTGCGCTTATTGTCACAGTTATTATCTCTTTTTTCCTCGGCAGATTCCCAATATCGCCGGTTGAACTGATCAGTATTGTATTCTCAAAGATATTCCCGATTGAGCAGTTCTGGACCGACAGTATGGAAACCGTACTGTTTAATGTCCGCCTGCCGCGGATTTTACTCGGCTGCATTGTCGGCTGCAGTCTCTCCTCGGCGGGTACCGCGTATCAGGGGATATTCCGAAATCCGATGGCGTCTCCCGATATCCTCGGCGCTTCTGCCGGTGCGGCGTTCGGAGCGGCCCTTGCATTTCTCAACGACCTGTCGGGGACGATGGTTATTTGCAGCGCGTTCTTATTCAGTTTGCTCTGTGTCGCCATCGTCTACCTTATCAGTCAGAAAGCCAAGGGCTCCAAAATCCTCGGCCTCGTTTTGTCCGGAATAATGGTAAGCTCCCTGTTCACAGCGGGCACGTCCTATATCAAGCTTGTCGCGGACCCGAATGATCAGCTTCCCAAGATTACTTATTGGCTCATGGGGAGTTTGTCTCAACCTGATCGTGAAATGACAGTT
>CAZJCH010000090.1:0-3021 GCA_964544005.1 uncultured Papillibacter sp. | reverse complement strand
CACCTTCTGGCTCATGGGGAGTCTGGCCGGGACAAAAATCAAAGAAGTCCTCTTTGCCGCAATTGTGACGTTGATAGGCCTGATCCCGCTTGTTTTGCTCAGGTGGCGGATCAACGTCCTAACCTTCGGAGACGATGAAGCGCGAACCATGGGCGTCAACGCCAAAAGGATACGCCTGATCGTTATCATTTGCTCCTCCCTCGTGACGGCAACCTGCGTATCCGTCAGCGGAATGATCGGTTGGGTAGGGCTCGTTATACCGCATCTGACAAGGCGGCTTGTCGGTAACAATTACAGGTATCTGCTGCCCGCGACAATGCTGATGGGTGCTGTTTTTTTACTGGCGGTGGATAATATCTCGAGAAATCTGCTTTCGATTGAGATCCCGATCGGCATATTGACCGCATTTGTCGGTGCGCCCTTCTTTATCTATCTCATCACCAGAGAGGCGGGTCAGGAATGAGTATTCAGATTAACGATCTAAGCTTCAGCTACGGAAAACACAAGGTGCTTGACAACGTCAGTTTTTCTGCCGAAACGGGAAGCCTGCTGGCCGTTCTCGGACCGAACGGCGTGGGGAAAAGCACGCTGTTTCAATGCATTCTTGGCCTTTTACAGAATTATTCGGGAACGATCACAATAAACGGACAGGATTCAAGAGGGATTGAAATTCAAGAGCTTGCAAAGGAGGTTGCCTATATACCGCAATCTCATGCGCCTGTTTTTAACTTTTCAGTTTTCGATATCGTCCTCATGGGGACCACCGCGCAGGTATCGGCTGTCTGCAACCCCGGGCCTGCGCAGGTAGCGCTGGCGAAAGCCGCTCTCGAGCGGCTGGGGATCGTTCATCTGAAAGAACGCGGATATACGAAAATCAGCGGCGGCGAACGCCAGCTTGTCCTCATCGCACGGGCGCTTGCGCAAAACGCGAAGATACTGGTGATGGATGAGCCGACCTCAAGTCTCGATTACGGTAACCAGATACGGATACTCAGCCACATCAGAAAGCTCACGTCGGAAGGGTATACCGTCATCCAATCGACGCATAATCCGGACCAGACCTTTCTATTTGCCGATCAGGTGCTGGCGCTGTCAAATGGACAGGTGATCAAACAAGGCAAGCCTGAAGACGTGATAACTGAGGCGCTCATCAAGTCGCTGTACGGCGTCGAGGTCGAGGTGCAGAGTCTCTTCGGAGACCGCGCCAGGGTATGCCTCCCGCGCTCAGTCGTCAACCAGTGATTGAGGGTACAATCCCTGATCATAAAATCATTACTGTGAGGTATCAATATGAAAAAAAGATTATTATCACTGCTGCTGGCTTTTGTGCTGCTTTTCACGCTGGCAGCCTGCGGCGGGGGTACGACGTCCGGCGGGACGTCGGCCACGCCAAGCGCATCCCCGAAAGCCTCAGTGCCCGCATCTGCCGAGCCGTCGGCTGAGACCTCCGCGGAAGAGCCGGTTACTTTTAAATTCACGGACTCCGCCGGGCGCGAGGTCGAAGTGCCGACGCACATAACACGTATCGCTGCTTCCGGCGCGATGGCTCAGATCGTCGTTTTTTCGCTTGCGCCCGACATGCTTGTCGGCACTGCCAGCGAATGGAGCGATTCTGCCAAGCAGTACATTGATCCGAAATATCAGGACCTCCCCGTCTTCGGTGCGTTTTACGGAAGCGAAGACATTAACCTCGAGGAAGTCGCAGCTCAGGAACCGCAGCTGATTATTGACGTTGGCGAAGCGAAGAAATCAATTGTTGAGGATATGGACGGTATTATGACGCAGATTGGAATCCCGACTGTACATATTGACGCGACAATGGATACAATGGCGGACGCATACAGAATGCTCGGCAAGCTGCTTGGTATGGAGGAAGAAGCGGAAGCGCTTGCCCAGTACTGCCAGACCGTGAACGCCCGAACACATGAAATCGTTGAAAAAGTCGGCGCGGGCGGAAAAACAAACCTGGTATACTGCACCGGTGATGATGGCCTCAACGTTCTGGCCAACGGCTCCTATCACGCGGAAGTCCTCGACCTGATGGCAAACAACATCGCCGTTGTCGAGGATCCGTCGTCGAAGGGCAGCGGCAATCCCATTGACATGGAACAGCTCTTAAACTGGAATCCGGACGTTATTATCTTCGCGCCCGACAGTGCCTATACTATCGCCGGCAGTGATTCCACCTGGCAGAAGCTTGGAGCCATATCAAGCGGAAATTACTATGAGGTACCGTTCGGACCATATAACTGGATGGGCTTCCCGCCGTCGGTCAACCGGTATATGGGGATGCTCTGGATGGCGCAGCTGCTCTATCCCGATACCTCCGGTTACGATATGTTTGAGGAAACGGCGAAATATTACGAGCTGTTTTACCACTGCGCGCTGACCGAGGCGCAGTACAACGCGCTTGTGGCAAACTCGCTGGGTAAATAACGTCAATGGGGCTGTCGCAAAACGAGAGTTACGCGACAGCCCCTTATTTATACATGTCTTTTATTTAATCTCCTCAAGCTGCATGGCGCGGCAGAGGGCCGCGTAGCGGCCTTCTTTTTTGATGAGCGCCTCATGGGTGCCGCGCTCGACGATGCGCCCGTCGTCGACGACGAGGATGAGATCCGCCTTGCGAATCGTAGAGAGCCGGTGGGCGATGATAAACGAGGTGCGGCCTTTGAGAATGTGGGCGATGGCGTTTTGGATAAGCTGCTCCGTCTCGGTATCGATAGAAGACGTGGCCTCGTCCAGGACGAAAATCGGCGGGTCGGCCAGGATGGCCCGCGCGAAGGAGACGAGCTGCTTTTCGCCGGTGGAGAGACGGTCTCCCCCCTCTCCCACTTCGGTCTGATAGCCGTCCGGCAGCTTTGCGGCGACAACGTCGGCGGAGACGAGCTGCGACGCCGCGAGGACCTCCTCGTCCGTGGCGTTTAAGCGGCCATATCTGATATTCTCCATAATGGTGCCGGAAAACAGGTGCGGGTCCTGCAGCACATAGCCCAGGGAAGAATGCAGCCACAGCTGGCT
>CAZJCH010000089.1:0-7965 GCA_964544005.1 uncultured Papillibacter sp. | reverse complement strand
GTGAGCACGCCGAGCAGGCGGAATATATGCTGTCAAAAGCAGCCGATGAGGCCCAGGAGATCATCGACAAGGCAAGAAAGCAGGCGGAGGAGATCGTCGGCCAGGCAATAAAGGACGCCGCCAGGATGAAAGATGAGCTTACGGCTGAAATGGAAGCAGCGGCTTCCCAAAAAACAAGCCGGGCGGAAACCGAGTTCCTGAACCTGGAGGCAAAGCTGGAAAGCGACTATACAGCACTCGTCGACGGGATGCGCGGGAATATTGCCACGCTTGTCATGGAGATCGTCAGAAAAATTATCGGCGTGAAGTTGGCGCAGTCCGACGAGGTATTTATCGGTATGATCAACGACGCGTTGGAGCGGCTCAAACAGACGGGTTCGGTACTCATCCGCATCAGCCCGGAGGATTATGTCCATTACTTCGGCAAGGAGCGCGACGACCTGGTGCTGACCTCGGAAGAGGTCAAGATAACGGTCGTTGAGGAACCAAATTTTTCACAGGGAGATCTGATCGTCGAATCGGAGGGCGAGCTGATCGACCTCAGCATCAACAGACAGATCGGCCTGATCGAAGAAGCATTTACAAGCTGAGAGGTTAAAGCTTATGCCGACAGACTTCGAGAGTTTTCACGACATCTTAAAAAACCTTGACACTGTCGAGCACAGCGGCAAGGTGATGAAGGTCGTCGGTTTGACGGTTGAATCAAACGGGCCTGCCGTCAATATGGGAAACATCTGCAGGATTTACCCTTCCGTCGGCGACGATTATGTGGAGGCGGAGGTTGTCGGGTTCAAAGACCAGCGCGTGCTGCTGATGCCCTTCGGCGACATGACGGGCATCGGCTTTGGCAGCAGGGTCGTATCGACGGGGCAGTCCCTCCGCGTGGCGGTGTCGGACGAACTGGTGGGACGCGTTTTAAACGCGCTCGGCAAACCGATGGACGACGGGCCGGCTATCACTGAGGACATTTACTATCCGGTGGACAACGCGCCGCCGAATCCCCTGACACGGACGCGCATTGTCAATGAATTCCCCCTGGGGATCCGTGCCATTGACGGGCTTCTGACTGTCGGACAGGGACAGCGCCTTGGGATATTTGCCGGCAGCGGCGTCGGCAAGAGCACGCTCCTGGGCATGATCGCCAGAAACGCCGTGGCCGACATCAACGTGATCATCCTTGTGGGCGAGCGCGGAAGGGAAGTCAAGGACTTTCTTGAAAAAGATCTGGGTGAGGAAGGTTTGCAGAAATCGGTGCTGATCATCGCAACGAGCGACCAGCCGGCGCTCCTTCGGCTGAAGGCAGCGCTTGTTGGGACCAGCATCGCGGAGTATTTCCGGGATCAAGGCAAAAAGGTGCTGATGCTCATGGACTCCGTCACGCGGTTTGCCATGGCGCAGCGTGAGATCGGCATGGCTGTCGGCGAGCCGCCGATCTCGAGGGGCTTTCCGCCCTCCGTTTATTCGATCCTTCCGAAGCTTCTGGAGCGCTCGGGGACCTCGGACAAGGGGTCGATCACGGGGCTCTATACCGTCCTCGTCGAAGGCGATGACATGAACGAGCCCATTTCCGATACGGTGCGCGGCATACTGGACGGCCATATCGTGCTCTCCCGGGCACTGGCGACGAGCAATCATTATCCTGCGATCGATGTGCTCGAGAGCGTCAGCCGCGTCATGAAGGATATCATACCGCCCGAGCAGTATGAAAGAGCGGGGCACATCAAAAACATTATGGCGGTATACAAGAAAGCGAAGGATCTGATCGATATCGGGGCATATAAAAACGGTGCAAGCCCGGAAATCGACGAGGCGATCCGGCTTAATCCGGCCATCAACGGATTTTTAAGGCAGAATGTCGACGAAGCGGCGACGTATGACGAGGTCAAGGACGCGCTGTATTCGATCGGGTGATTTAAAAAATAACAGCTGCGGAGTGGGATTGTATCATGAAAAAATTTGTTTTTTCCCTAAACGCGCTTTATGAAGTCAAAAAAACGCAGAAGGACAGGCTCCAGACGGAGCTTGCGGCGGCGGAAGCCATATATAGGGCATCAGTGCAGAGAAAAGACGAGCTCGAAAAGACGCTTGAGGACAGAAAAGACGAGTTTGAAGCCAAGGCGTCGGGCGGGATGACCGTCAGCGATCTCAAGGGATACGCTGTTTATTTTGAAGAAATGCAGGATCGCATCAAGGCGGCCGGCAAGGAAGTGGACAGGGCGCTCCGTGAGGTCAATCAGAGGAGGAACGAGCTTGTATCCATATTCAAGGAAATCAAGGTGCTTGAGAAGCTGCATGAAAAGCAGTACGCCGAATATCTGAAGGAAATGGAAAAAAGCGAGACGAAAGCCGTCGAGGATATTGTTTCCTTCAAGATCACGGACAACCAGGGCGGATGAAATCAGGATGGCTCAGACAGAGCCGCCTGGCATGTATGAAGCGGGGGAGGTTTTATTAAATGAGTCCTGCGGTGGAAGCCCGGCAGATGCCCGGAACAAGGAAGCTCGGCGGGAAAGAGTTTGAAGAGACCTTCAAGCCGAAGAGCAGAGACAGTACCGTAAAGGCGCTGGAAGATAAGAACGATAAGAAGAAAAGCAAAAAGAAGAAATCGGCTGCCCGAAAAATCATCATCTTTTTGATGATCATCATCGTCCTCGTCGGCGGAGCCGGCGCGGCGCTCTACTTCTCGGGAAACCTAAACGCCGTGTTTGAAGCCGTCGGGCTAAAAAAAACGGCAACCGCCGTCACAATCGAAGAGCAGCAGGCGACGCTCATAAAGCGCGAGGCGGAGTTGAATGAAAAGGAACAGAAGCTCGCAGAGCTGCAGGAAAAGCTGGACGTACGCCAGAAGGCGCTTGAGGAGGCCGAAAACGCCGCGGTGGCTGAAGCTGCCGCGAGCAGGACGTTTGAGGAGAGCCGTTCGGATTACACCGAGGGAAAGCTGGCGGAGCTGAAGCAGGTGGGCGCCATTTACTCCAAGATGGACTCCGCCGCGGCCGCGGCGATCATGGAGGCGATTTACGACGAAAAGCAGATTGCCGTCATCATCTATTATATGCAGCCGGCGGCAGCCGCAACAGTCATGGCAAACATGGACGCGAATCTGGCAGCAAGCGTGACGAAGATATTGACAAGCTGAGCACGTAGCTTACATTTTATTAAGAATTGAGGCGGTATCATGCAGGCAGCGGCTATTACATATATTCAGGCGGCGTCAAACGGTGTTGAGACAGCGGCTGAGGTTATCCCTTCCGGTCATACCATGACCGGTCATGGTATGAGAGTGAATGCCGCAATGCAGTCACGTCCCGAAGATACGCTCTTTACGACGATTCTGCAGAAGGGGATCGCTGTCACCGCGCAGCTTGATCCGATGGTTGCCCTTAGCCCGGGTGATATCCCGCTGATTGCTCATGACGACGCGAAGAATAAGAGCGAGGATGAATTATCGGACGTCTGTACGCTTTTGATGCAGCTGATGGCGATGAATTCGAACGGCCGGACCAACGGCGGCAGCGCTGAAGATGCGGACGAGAAATCGCAAAACGACATATTGGGCGGTATTGGCGGAATTCCGGATGATTCAGTCGGGGCAACGCAGAAAGGACTGGAGAACGCAGCTGCCGTCATCATGGACAATGAAGGCAAGGCCGCGGAAGTACTGAGCATTTTGGCGGAAGCCGGAAACAAAGCCGGACAAGGGCAAGCCGCGACGGCCGTCGCGCCTTTTGAAACGGCGCTCGCCGGAATAACCGATGCCCTAAAAAATGAGCAGAAGCAAAATGACACGGCCGGAGAGGCACCGGAGGCAGGCGGAATCGCAAACCTCTTCGGAGAAGCGGCCGCGGAAGCCATAGCTGGCGACGCAACGGCAGAGCCGGCAACAAATGTTTTAGCGGCAAAGGATGACAAGGCCCCCGCGGCAGGCCGGCAGGAGAAAGCGCCGGAAATCAATTCCGCCTTATCAGCAAGTGAGGCGGCTGAAATTAAAGGCGTAGCGCCATATGATGACAATAAGGCAGACATCGATAAAGCAGACATCAATAAGGGCGAAAGCAGTTTTGAACGCCTTCTGTCACGCGATAAGAATAGAAACGATGGAACAGTGTCAGCCGAAAGCGGCGCGAACCAGATGATATCAGCGCCAGGAGCGAAGGACGTGACAGCGGCTGAAAGAGCCTCGGCCGTCGAACGGGCGCTGAACAGTTTCGCGGACGATCTGAGGAGTCTCCGCAGCGGCAGCCGGGAGATAAGGATCGTCCTTGAGCCGGAATCCCTCGGCGTACTGACGATATCAGTCATCAGAACGCAGAGCGGTATTTCAGCGAGGATCAAGTCGGAAGACAAGGACGTGGCCGCCATCATCTCGGAGCAGGTCCAAAAGCTCATATCCTCCATGGAGAGCAAAGGCATCACGGTTCAAGACGTTGACGTGTCTTACAGTCAGGCGGAGCAAAACACGGGCTTTGCCCAGCACGGCTTTTCGCAGGCAAGAGACGAATCAAAAGGACAATCGCTGCCGCCCGGGAACAATCCCGGTGAAGACGCGCCGAATACGGAGCTCTGGCAGACGCATTATGATGGCGAGGCAGACAGCGACGTGACAGTGGATTATCGTGTCTGAGTATTAAATGAATGAATAAGGGGGTAAGCAGATGCCAGTCAATCCAGTCAGCTCAAACGACAAGCCGATTTATGAGCGCAATACGTCAAATGACCCGAAGGGTACAAAGGTCGACACCGAAATGTTCCTCAAGCTGCTGGTTGCGCAGCTGAAGTACCAGGACCCGCTTGAACCGCAGAAGGACACCGCGTTCGTTACACAGATGGCGCAGATGACATCGCTTCAGGAAATGCAGCAGATGAACACAACGCTTCAGAACTCTCAGGCGTATGACATGGTGGGAATGGAGATTTACGCTGAGGTTTACAACAAGGAAACGGGTGAAACGAAGGAGCACTTCGGAATAGTTGAAAGTGTTGTTATGATCAAGGGAATCCCGTATGTGGTTGTTGGAAATCAGGCAATTTTGGTTTCGGATGTCAAACAGGTATTTGCGCCTGTGGAAGACACAACACCGCCTGAGGATACAACACCGCCTGAGGACACGGCACCAATCGAGCTTTAAATTTATTATGATAGGAGTATTGCTTTATGATGCGTTCACTTTTTTCAGCCGTTTCGGGTCTGAAGAGCAACCAGACGGCCATGGACATCATCGGCAACAATATCGCGAACGTCAACACCATCGCTTACAAAACCAGCAGAACGGTTTTCCAGGATATCTTCAGCCAGACAGTCGCAACGGCGACGGCCCCGACGGGCGACACCGGCGGCCGGAACGCCAAGCAGGTCGGCCTCGGCACAAACATCTCAACGATCGGCCTGACCATGACGGAGGGCAGCACGCAGTCGACCTCAAACCCGCTGGATTTTGCCATCTCCGGCGAAGGCTTCTTCGTCATCGACGACGGAAATGACGGATACATGTATACGAGAAACGGCGCTTTCCAGCTGGATAAGGAAGGTTATCTTGTCACGGCCAACGGCGACTATGTCATGGCGATCACAATCCCTGAGACAGTAGAGCCGGATGATGTAGACATGATGCCGCTTGTTGATATCGGCAACGGGGATCCTGTTGTAGACGAGACAACGGGGGATCCGCTTTTCACAAAAATTCAGCTGCTGGGCACCGTGAGACGGGGGGAAGATGACCCTGATACAACAGATATAGATGAATCGCTGGTAGTGTTTGACGAAGACGGTGACGAGGGCACAACGGAGGATGCAACCCCCCTCTCGGGTCTCATGAACTATGCAATCGACGGAAATGGCGTCGTCACGGCAGTCAATGACGCGGGCGCCAAGGTGACGCTTGGAAGGCTCGTTTTGGCCACATTCAACAACACATCCGGCCTTGAGAAGGTCGGCAGCAGCTATTATGTGGAATCCTCCAACAGCGGTGATCCGGCTTATAAGTTTGTCAATGATAACTGCGGCGAACTCAACAGCGGCAGTCTGGAAATGTCAAATGTGGACCTGTCCTCGGAGCTCACAAACATGATCATCACGCAAAGAGGCTTCCAAGCGAACTCCCGGGTCATCACGACAACGGACTCAATGCTTGAAGAGCTCATCAACCTCAAACGATGAGTAGAGGTTTGACGCTATGATTAAGGTTACACGCATAAATAAGGTTGAAAAATTCTGGATCAACGAGCATCAGATCGAGTATCTGGAGGAAACCCCCGATACGATTCTGACAATGGTCTCCGGAAGAAAATACGCCGTCGCCGAGACCGCCGAAGAGATATCGGAGCTGATTAACACAGTCAGGCGGGCCGTCCTTATATCGAGAAACGAAAACGGAGAAATCGCCCCGTAATGATTTCCGTAATTGGAGTGTCGGTTAATGAGCATATCAACGTTAGCGAGTCTTGTCCTGGCTTTTGTCTGCGTTATCGCAAGTATTATGATGAACGGGGATATCAGTTCCTTTATTGACCCGGCATCCATTTTCATCGTCGTCGGCGGCGTTGTCTGCGTCACGGTCGCGTCCTTTCCACCTGCGCGGCTGAAAAGCGTTCTGAAGGCCTGCAGTATTGCTTTGAAGAAGCAGAATGTCGATCTGTCGCAGGATATCGACATGATCGTCGATATCGCCAACAATGCCAGAAAGAACGGCCTCCTGGCGCTCGAGGAAATGGAATTCAGCGATCCGTTTCTGAAAAAGGGCATCATGCTCGTTGTGGACGGCAGCGATCAGGAGTTGATGCGCAGTATTCTCGAAACGGAGATCGCCGTCACAAAGCAGCGCCACGCAGACAACAGGGCCGTATTGGACGCCGCAGCGGCCTATTCGCCGGCGTTCGGCATGATCGGTACGCTGATCGGCCTCATAAACATGCTGAAAAATCTAGACGACATGAGCTCTCTCGGCCCGAGTATGTCTGTCGCGCTCGTCACGACGTTCTATGGCTCCATGCTTGCCAATGCGGTTTTTGGCCCGCTGTCAAAACGCCTGAAGACCTTGGGCAGCGTTGAATACATGCGGATGGGTCTGATCCTTGAAGGAATAATGGCTGTCCATAACGGCGAAAACCCGCGCGCAATCAGGGAGAAGCTGAACTCATTCCTCTCCAACGCCAGGCTGAAGCTGCTCGAGGCGCAGACGAAAGCCAAGGAAAACACGAAGGAGAACGTGTGACAAGTGCCGGGAATAACATCCGAATGGGGGGATAGTGATGAAGCACGAGGAACCAGAAGAAGAGGGCGGCGGCTATAACTGGATGGATACATACGGCGACCTGGTGACATTGCTTCTGTGCTTCTTTGTCCTTTTATATTCGTTCTCAACGCTCAACGAGCAGAAGGCGCAGGAGCTGGTCAGCGCTTTCTCCGGTACACTCGGCGCGTCGGTCATACAAGCCTTTGATATCACCTCCGCCCGTGAAGAACCGATTAAGATCGACTCTATGATCAATTTTGAGACAAGGGGCGATGAAACGCAGGAAGGTGGCAGCACCGGCATCGACGAGGAGCTCGCGCTCAAGCAGATGCAGGAGGAGATAGACACGACATTTGACGCGCTCTATCAAAAGATTGTCCTATATATCGAAATCAACGAATTGGGCGGACAAATGAGCGTTTCGAGAACGGATGACTTTATTACCCTGAGATTCAGTGAAATCGCACTTTTCGATTCGGGCAAAGCCACGATACGGCCGGAGAGCGAGGAGACGCTGAACCATATCATTCAGATCATTGCGGACAATATCGACGCCATCAGCATCGTAGATATTGAGGGGCATACCGACAATGTTCCGATCAATACGACCGAATTCGAAGACAACTGGGACCTGTCAGCTAAGCGGGCGACAAATACACTCCGCATTCTGCTTGAAACGGAGCTGATTGAACCGACAAGGCTGTCGGTTAACGGGTACGGGGAATTTCACCCGATT
>CAZJCH010000088.1:3559-8002 GCA_964544005.1 uncultured Papillibacter sp. | reverse complement strand
CGGAGCCGAGAGCCGTTCCGAAATGGTTGCCGTTTTTATAGCCGTTTTGGAGCTGTGCCGGACGGGTGTGCTTTATATTGTCGGCTGTGACGAGGATATGACGCTCTGCTGTTCAGGCCCGGACACAGCGGGTATCGACGAGCTGCCGGTTTTTGAGGATGTCGCCGAATAAGGAACAGAACATAGAAATGTGCCGGTAACAAGCGGCGGATCGGGCGAAAAAATGGAAATTCATGACATAGAAAGAATTGTTGAGGGTATACTATTTGCATCCGGAGAGCCTGTCGGCGTCAGCCGAATTGCCGCCGTTTTGGGAGCGGACGAAGAGGCTGTGACGCAGGCGGCGGATAACCTCCGTAACCGTTATGTTTTTGAGCGCAGGGGCATACGGCTTGTCTTTTTGGATAAGACGATACAGCTTTGCTCGTCTCCTGAATACTCCGACTATATACGCCTCGCGCTTGAAACGCGAAAACAGCCCCAGCTCTCGCAACAGGCGCTTGAGGTTTTGGCAATCATCGCATATTTTCAGCCTGTCACAAAGCTTTATATCGAGCAGGTACGCGGTGTTGACAGCACCTACACTGTCGGGCTGCTGCAAGAAAGGGGACTCATCGAAGCCTGTGGCAGGCTCTCCGTCCCGGGCCGTCCGCTTCTTTATAAAACAACACCGGCATTTCTCAGAACGTTCGGCATGACATCGCTGGAGGAGCTGCCGGAGCTGCCTGAGACCGAAGGCGAAACAAAGGAAAATGATAGCGATGTCATCGTCAGTATCCGGACACTTGATGTCGAGCAGTTGAAAGGTGCTTTGGAGGTCCAGGGATGATAATAGCGGCGGCTGTACTGGCGTTCCTTATTCTCATCTGCTTTCTTCGCGTGAAGCTCGTCATCATGTACGACGAGTCTGGCTTTGCCCTTATTGCCTATTTGGGACCTTTCCCGAAAAGAATCCTGCCCTCCGGTAAGAAAAAAAAGGGGAGACCCAAAAAGAAAAAAGCGGAAGCGCGCGAGGGCATCGAAAGGGCCGGACGGCTGGAAAGCCTGAAAAACCAGCTGCCATCTTTTAAGCAAGCGCTTTCAAGGCTTAAACGCAAGCTGGTCATCAAAGAGCTGACCATCCACTATATGGCGGCAGGAACGGATCCCGCGGCAACAGCCCTGTATTTCGGTGCGGCCTCCGCCGGTTACGGTATGATTCTACCCCTTCTCGAGAATAACTTTAATATCAGAAAAAGAGATCTGCGGGCAACTGTAAATTTTGAAGCGGCGGAGCCGTATATCTTCGTCAAAGCCATTCTGTCGCTGGCCGTGTGGGAAGCGGTCTATGTGGCCTTCGGCGTTATTAAGAACATAATAAAAAGTGAAAATATGAGAGCAAAAATCAGAAAGGCGGTCTAATAATGGACAAGCATCCTATTGGTGATTTGATGGAGACAACGATGCAGAAAATCAGGGAGATGGTCGATGTCAATACGATTGTGGGCTCACCGATCGTCACCGCGGATGGTATCACGCTCATTCCGATATCAAAGGTGAGTTTCGGCTTCGCCAGCGGCGGATCTGATTTTCAGACAAAGCATCAGCAGCAGGGGCAGAATAACGCCTTCGGCGGAGGCAGCGGCGCCGGCGTCAATATTGTTCCCGTCGCTTTTCTCGTGGTTAAAGGCACAAGCATCAAAATTCTGAATATCGCGCCACCTGCGTCAAGCACCGTCGACAGGATCATCGAAATGGTCCCAGAGGTCATTGACAAGGTCAGCGAACTGATAAACAAGGAATAATACAATTCGCGGATAATTCCGAATCTCATGAAAATAATAAGCACTGCCTTATATTGAACTGGGGTGGTGCTTATTTGTGACAAAGGGTTGCCAAACTATTTTCAGCCATTCAGCCAGAAGGCTGCGATGTCCGTTGAAATACTTCGCCAAAATCGCCATCGGGGCTGCCATCATATCCCTCGTCATTGCCTCGCAGCCGATGATGCTTGCGGCGACGGCAGCGCAGCCGCCGGGAACTTCAGCTGCAGCGGATATTCTGATCGAAACGTCCACCGGTACTGTCCTACATGAAAAAAATGCGGATAAACATATGCGCATCGCCAGCACAACAAAAATTCTGACAGCGATCGTCGCCCTTGAAAACAGCGACATCACTGAAAAGGTCGTTATAAAGAAGGATTTTCCGGCAATAGAAGGCTCATCCATATATCTGAAGCCCGGAGAAGAGCTGACTGTTCTCGATCTCCTTTACGGCGTATTGCTGGAATCCGGAAACGACGCGGCTGTGGCGCTGGCGCTGCATGTATCGGGAAGCGTCGAGGATTTTGCTGTTCTGATGAACAGCTATGCCAAGGGTATCGGATGCAGTAACTCGAATTTCAAAAACCCGCACGGACTTGATCACGAGGACCATTATTCAACGGCCCGCGACCTGTCGCTCATCGCAGCGGAGGCAATGAAAAATGAGACATTCCGCAAGATCGTTTCGACAAAGACGATTTCCGTTGCGGGACGGCACTTCAAAAACCACAATAAACTGCTCTGGAAATGCCCGGGTGCAATAGGGATCAAAACGGGATTTACTGAGCGCGCAGGCCGGAGCCTGGTCTCCTGTGCCGAGCGTGACGGCATGTCTCTCATATGCGTCACTTTAGCCGCACCTGACGACTGGAGAGATCACACCGGCCTGTATAACTGGGGTTTTGGCAATTACAGCCGCTTGAACGTTGCGATAAGTGATAACACATATCAGAGCATTCCTGTCATTTCCGGCGTTAAGGAAACTGCCGCCGTCCACCCTGCGGAGAATTTCGCATATGTGTATAATCGTTCGGAAAAGACTGAACTATCCTTGGAAATTCCTAAATTCGTATATGCTCCTGTCGCTCGTAATGACGAGGCCGGCAGGATCACGATAGAAACAAACGGCAAAATCATAAAAGAGATACCCCTTGTTTATGGCGAAACCGTCAAACTCGACCCAATCGTCCCGCTTGATTTTTTTGAAAAAATCAAAAGATCCATTTTCAACCGGTAAAACAAGAAAGAGGCTGTATAATGCAGGAAAGGCTTCAAAAAATACTTTCGGCTCACGGCGTCGCTTCACGCCGTGAGTCGGAGCGGTTTATCACCTCCGGACGCGTCACCGTCAACGGTCAGACAGCCACACTGGGGCAAAGCGCCGATGAGGGCAGCGATGAAATCGCCGTTGACGGTGTTCCATTAAGGAAAGCCGACAAAAAAGTATACATAATGCTCAACAAACCGCGTGGCTATATTACGACGATGCGCGATGAGAAGGGGCGTAAAAATGTCGCTGAGCTTGTTGCGAGCTGCGGCGTACGTGTTTATCCAGTCGGGCGGCTTGACCTGGATTCCGAGGGGATGCTGCTCCTGACGAACGACGGCGAGCTGGCACATTTTTTGACGCACCCGTCCAATGAGAAGGACAAAGCGTACGAGGTGCGCGTTACAGGGGACGTCAACAGTGCTGTAAAGTCACTGTCAGAACCTATGGTCATCGACGGCTATACCATAAGGCCTGCCCGGATCAAGCTTATTAGGAAAACATCGGATGGCGCTGTTTTGGAAATGACGATCCATGAAGGGCGCAACAGGCAGATCAGAAAAATGTGCACGCAGGTTAATTTAAAGGTATTGGCTTTAAAGCGCGTTTCCGAGGGAGGTTTACTTCTGGGCGAACTGAAATCAGGGACCTGGCGGTATTTGAGCGATTCTGAAGTCCTGCTGCTTAAAAGGGACGCGGCTATCTGAAAAGTAAATATGCAGGAAACATCCATGCGCATTGCAGATTACGCTTGATTTCTATTATTTTCATAGTATGATATTTATGAGCAGCATGATAAATACGCCCCTTATGGGAGGAGGACTGTTATGGATAATGATATTTTGGCTGTCATAGCAGCGGCTTCGCACGGTTTTTCAAAAGGGCAGCGGAGCATCGCGAAATATATATTGGAGAACTACGAGAAAGCAGCGTTCATGACAGCCAGCCGTCTGGGGCAGGTCGTCAATGTGAGCGAATCCACAGTCGTCCGCTTTGCCGCCGAGCTCGGGTATGAGGGATACCCGGAAATGCGACGTGCCCTTCAGGATATGATACGCAATCGTCTGACCTCCGTCCAGCGGATACAGGTGGCAAAAGAATTGATGGACAGCCAAGATATTCTTTCACTGGTATTGACCTCAGATATCGAACAGATACGCCTGACGATGGAGGAGACAAACCGTCAGCATTTTGAAACGGCCGTCGACATGATCGTCAAATCAAAAAACATCTATATTTTCGGCTTAAGATCGGCCTCAGCTCTTGCTAATTTTATGGGCTTTTATTATAACCTTCTGTTTGACAATGTCCGGTTGATCAACGGGACATCGGCGAGCGAGGTCTTTGAGCAAATCCTGCGCGTTTCAAAGG
>CAZJCH010000088.1:0-3549 GCA_964544005.1 uncultured Papillibacter sp. | reverse complement strand
TTCCCAGATATTCGCGCCGAACAATCAAGGCCATGCGTTACGCCGGGGATATGGGCGCCTGCGTCATCGGCATCACGGATACAGCGACGTCCCCGATTGCGAAGCTCGCGGATATCGCGCTTTTTGCCAGGAGCGACATGATTTCTTTCCTGGACACGCTGGTTGCGCCGTTAAGCCTTGTCAACGCGCTGATCGTTGCCACATCGGCCAAAGCAAAAGACGAGCTGTACGCCAATTTTGAAAGGCTCGAGCATATTTGGGATGAAAACGAGGTTTACGAAAAAACAGATGTATGATGTCGTAGTGATCGGCGGAGGCGCAGCCGGCATGCTGGCTGCGGCTGTTGCAGCCGAGCGCGGTCACAATGTGCTTTTGCTTGAGAAAAATGAGCGCTTAGGGCTCAAGCTCCGCATAACCGGTAAGGGCCGATGCAATGTTACGAATGATTGCCCGGCGGGGGAAGTCATTGAGAATATCCCGACGGGCGGCCGGTTTTTGATGAGCGCGCTGAACGGTTTTACGCCGAGAGATACGATAACCCTCTTTGAAAGGCTCGGCGTCCCTTTAAAAACGGAGCGCGGCGGCAGGGTGTTTCCTGTTTCGGATAAAGCCGCCGACATTGTGTCAGCGCTTCGACGGTACACGGAAGGAACCGGGGTGACGGTAAAAAGAGATACCGCCAGATCGATTCACGTAAAGGACGGCCGCGTTGCCGCTATTCTAACGAATAATGGGAAAATCGATTGCAAGACCGCCGTACTCTGTACAGGCGGCGTTTCATACCCGCTGACCGGCTCAACGGGAGACGGCTACAAGATTGCATTCGAGCTCGGCCACACGATTATCCGTCCAAAGGCATCGCTCGTTCCGCTCACCGCTTCGCCCGAGCTCTGCGCGAGGATGCAGGGGCTGTCCTTAAGGAACGTGAAAATAACCGTCCGGGATGTATCCGGTAAGGAAGACCTGCTGCGACCCGGGAGCAAAAAACCCGTGTATGAAGACTTTGGAGAGCTGCTTTTCACACACTTCGGCGTATCGGGACCGCTTGTATTGTCGGCCAGTGCACATATGCGCGATTTTGAGAACAGGAAATATGAAATCTCCATTGATCTGAAGCCGGCGCTTGACGAAAAAAAGCTTGATGCGCGGCTATTGCGCGATTTTGAAAAGTACTTAAACCGTGATTTTTCAAACGCGCTCGGAGACCTCGCAAGCAGGATCATGATCCCCGTACTTGTGGAGCGTTCCGGCATACCACCGGAGACAAAGGTCAATTCCATCACGCGTGAACAAAGAAGCAGTCTGCTGCAGCTCTTTAAGAACTTCACACTCAAGGTCGAAGGTCCTCGCCCGATCGAAGAGGCAATCATCACCTCCGGCGGCGTCAGTACGCGGGAGATCAATCCGACGACGATGGAGTCAAAGCTTTTCAAAGGGCTGTATTTCGCAGGAGAGGTCATCGATGCGGACGCCTATACGGGCGGCTTCAATTTGCAGATCGCCTGGTCAACGGCTTACGCCGCCGGAAGTCATATATCAGTCTGAAGCACAAAAACAGCGGGCAGCTCCGGTTCAGCTCCGAGCTGCTCACCGAAAGGAAAATCACAAGCATGGAGAAGAGAAGTATTGCCATAGACGGCCCAAGCGGCGCCGGGAAGAGCACGCTCGCGAGAATGACGGCAAAGAAATACGGGCTCATTTATGTCGATACAGGCGCGTTGTATCGCACTGTCGGCCTTTATGCAATTCATAACAGGGTGGCATCGAGGGACGAGGAAGGTGTGAAGCGGCTTCTGCCCAATATCACAATCGAGATGCGTTATGACACTGACGGTCTGCAGCGGATGGTTTTAAACGGCAAGGACGTTACGGATGAAATCAGGACACCCCAGGCATCGATTTATGCCTCTGATGTCTCCGCGATGGTTCCGGTGAGAACCTTCTTATTGTCCATGCAGCGGGAAATGGCTGAAAAATACGATGTCATTATGGATGGCCGCGATATCGGAACTGTTGTTATTCCCAACGCCGGCTTGAAAATATTTCTGACCGCGCAGCCGGAGGAACGCGCACGCAGACGTTTAAAGGAGCTTGTGGACAAAAAAGTTTCAGTAACATATGATGAAGTGTTGCGTGATATCATGTACAGGGATAAGAACGACAGCGAACGCAGCACGGCGCCTCTTAAACCGGCGACTGACGCCGTCACGGTTGACACGACCGGTAAGGACCTTGACGAATGCCTGAGTATTATATGTACGCTAGCGGAGGAGAAATTAGGTTATGAATCGTGAATACCGCTCTTACAAAAGGTTGTTTCTCTTTCTCCGAGCCGTTCTTTTTCCCTTTTACCGAATAAAATCAAAGGGGAAGGAGAATATAGAACCCGGGTCAGCCGTATTCTGCGCAAACCATTCCAGTAACTTTGATCCGATGTTTATTTCGTTTTCTGCCGGCATTGGTATCCACCTGCACTACATGGGGAAAGCCGAGTTGTTTCGCATACCGATCGTTGCGTCGATATTACGAAGCATCGGCAGTTATCCCGTCAACCGTGGCAAAAACGACGTAACCGCAATCAAGAGATCACTGACATATTTAAAAGCCGGGGAAAAGATCGTTATTTTTCCCGAAGGGACGCGAATCAGAACCGATGAGGACGGAGATGCAAAACGCGGCGCTGTCAGGATCGCCGATCAGATGTCGGCGCCGATCGTGCCGGTTTATGTGCCGCGAAATAAGAAGCTATTCCATTCGTACACAGTTGTTTTCGGCGCGCCTTATCTTGTCAATCCTGACAAGAAGAAACTTTCGCAAAACGACTACAACGCCATGGCTGAGGACTTAATGGACAGAATTATCGCTTTAAAACAGCTGGCTGGCTGAATGAACGGAGTTTTACATGAGAGTATTACTTGCCAAATCGGCCGGATTTTGCTTCGGTGTGAGCCGCGCGGTGAATCTCTGCGAGAAAGCTGCCGGTAACAATAACCGCTGTATAACACTGGGGCCGATTATTCATAATAAGAGCGTGACGAACGCGCTGGCTTCGAAGGGAGTCAGAGAATTAAGCGACATTGCTGAGATAAAGCCGGGAGACACGGTTATTATCCGGTCGCACGGAGCAAAAAAAGACGAAATGGAGGCGCTGCGTTCTTCAGGGGGCGATATTATCGACGCGACTTGCCCTGATGTGGCGAAGATCCATGATATTGTGCGCGCAGAGTCACTCTCGGGCAGAACGATCTTTATTATCGGTCAGCGAAATCATCCTGAGGTCGAAGCCATATCGAGCTGGTGCGACAGGTGCCAAATATTTGAGTCGCCCGAGGAATTAAAGGATTGGCTCCGTGAGTCGGCACGTTACAAAGACATGCCGATTTCGATCGTTTTCCAGACGACAAGCAAGCGTCGTGTCTTTGAAGAGTGCTGCGTAACTGTAAAAAAAGAGTGTACAAATCTCGAAATATTTGATACAATATGCAACGCCACGTGCAGACGCCAGGAAGAGGCAGAAGAAATATCTCGTATTGTTGACACCATGATTGT
>CAZJCH010000087.1:0-8041 GCA_964544005.1 uncultured Papillibacter sp. | reverse complement strand
TTACGACGCAAATGACATACTTTTGCCACGAATTGAATCCGGGCCTGTGATATAACCCGAGTTTAACAACAGGAAGAAGGAGAAAAGTCCTGAGAGGGGTTGAAACAGCAGGACTTTTTCGTATACGAGAGTGATATAAAATGTTAGACACATAAAGAGGCTTTATCGAACGAGTACTTGAGCTGACGCAGATCATGTGCAGTAGGCAAACGCAGCTCAGCTTCAATACCCAGTGAGTCAAGAATTAGACGAAGATCATCGGTAGACTTTGTCAGCCTGAAATATCCCCCCGGCAAAGCGTCAGCCTGAAAGCCGGAGAGGGCTTTTTTTATGCGTTCTGCGGAGAGGCCAGCTTCCCAACCGTCTTCATTCAGAGTATCTTTACCGAGATGGCGCAGTATTCTGTGCTGAATCAACCGAATCATCGCCAAAGAGATAAAGCAAACCAGAAAATGCGCATTAATATGCTCTTTGGTTTGAACGTAGACCGGCCGGCCCTCCAAGTCCCCCTTTATGATCCGGAAGGAGTCCTCAATACGTGATAAACCGTGGTATTTGTTGATGATTTCATGATTGCTCTTATCTATCTCGGATGTCATAATCGTATAGTAACCAAGCAGGCCAAGATACTCCTGGATTTTAGCCATGTCGACAGAAAGGTGGATTTCGGTATCCAACACTTCGCCGGATGACTTGTCAACCTGTCGTTTGATCAGAAATTGTTCTATCTTTTTTTGCTTGTCTTTCAGCTTGTCCGGAAACGCAACGACGGAGTTGAGGTATTCAATGAATTTGGCGTTTTCATGATACTCCTTGTCATAATGCTTTTTGCTCCAGTAACAGACAAGCTTTTCCTTGACTTCAAGCATCTGTCCAGCCTCATTCTTGATTTTGCGGCTGCGGATCATGGATTTTACCTTAAATGTTCGTGAGGCATTCCACTCATAGCCGTCCTGATCAAGAATCCATTCCTTAACGGTTTTATCACTCTTCTTCGTACTCTTTGACAAGATATACCCGTTACCACGGCTGAGTATATGCGCGATGTTCGGCCCGGTGTTCAAGCCACCATCTGCCACAACGATAACTTTTTGGAAGTCCATACTATCTATGCTTTTCTCCAATGCTGGTATGAGGGTCGTTTGGTCTGTGGCGTTTCCAGGGAACAGCCTGTAGGCGATTGGTATGCCATTGTCATCAATGAACAAGCCCATCTGCACAATTGGTTCTCGCCGTTTTTCCTTGGATACGCCTTTCTTCCGCAATCCTTTCTCCACGATATTGCCGGCTTCATCTCTGACATCCTCATCATTTTCATCAATTTCAAACCAGTAATTAGTTACGTCGTAAAAACAAACCTCGGTGTTACGCCCTATGGCTTTACCGATTTTTAGATTCATACGCTTCTGGATGGCTTCAGACTTGTCATTCAGGACATCCAGAGCTCGGTAAATTTCTATCAACTGATCTGAACTTACAATGTCAAAAGCATAATTATTTCTGGAGTTCCATGTCTCCAGTTTTGAGCAGGGCGAGAGCGTCCGCCCAAACACCAGCAGCTTAGCAAGGCCGTTTAGATCGTACTCTATCTTACTCTTCGACTTGTGCAGGTTTAGCACGTCATATATCCCCAGCGAGTCGTATAACCCATCCAGAAGAAAATATCCTGCGTTTTTAGGATTAGCGACACAGTCATCTGCCGTGTCTCTGTCAAATTCGATAATGATACGCTTGCAGGCTGGTTTGTTTTCTGTCAAATCGGAAAGTCCATTAATAATTGGATGCCCATCGATGAAAGACTGTTTTAATCTTTTTAGGAAATCTGGTTTACCGTCGTCAAAACGAGATAGCGGTCCGATGTTTCGAATTGTCCGTTTTCTGTTTTTCCGAACGCCATTTTCGTTTACGCTATAGCTTTCGGCAACACGGAGGTAAGGTTTCCCGCTATTTGTAACGCAGTCGATATACATAACGAAACCTCCAGCAAGTGTATGGATGCGCCTGATACGTCTTATTAATTATACCACACTAAGGAAGAAAATGCAAGCGGAAAACCGCGATTTCTCGCGGTTTTCTAGGTGTGTTATATCGTTTTTCTATTTGCCTGCTGTTAAACTCGGGTTATACCACACTTCCTATGAATATGATACAGCGGGTGCGTTAATATTTACAAAGTGCAACCGGCGTGCCGCGTCGCATGGCAGCTCATGTTGACGACGCAGGGCAGGCCGGCGATATGTGTCGGATACGTCTCGATATTCACTTTAACGGCAGTGAAGCGCCCCCCGAAGCCCTGCGGTCCGATTCCCAGGCGGTTGATTTTGCCGAGCAGGCGTTTTTCCATGTCGGCATAGAAAGCATCGCCATTGTCAGTCTGCATATCCCGCAGCAGCGCGCGTTTGGATAAAAGCGCCGCCTGCTCGACAGTTCCGCCGAGACCGATGCCGAGGACGACGGGCGGGCATGGGTTTGAACCTGCCCTGTCCACCGTATCGACAATGAAGTCCTCAATAACCTCAATACTGTCTGAAGGAAGGAACAGGCGCATCGCGCTCATATTCTCGCTGCCGAAGCCCTTCGGGGCGACGGTCAGGTCAATTTTGTCGCCTTTAACGAGTCGGATATGAATGACGGCGGGCGTATTGTCCTCCGTGTTTTCCCGACGGAGCGGGTCTTTGACGACGGATTTCCGCAGATAGCCGTTCGTGTATCCACGTCGGACACCCTCGTTGACGGCGTCCTCAAACAAACCGCCGGTGATATGTACCTCCTGGCCGATGTCGGCAAAAACGACAGCCATACCGGTATCCTGGCAAATGGGAAGACCCGATGCGGCTGCAAATTTGAAATTTTGTACGATATCGCTAAGTGCGGCTGCCCCCACGGGCGAAACCTCGTTGTCAGAGGCCTGCTCCAGGAGGGCGCATAAACCCGTCGGCAGGCGCACAGCCGCTTCGATGCAGAGCCCTTCAACAGCTTCAGTTATGGCGGTACAGGTGATTTCTCTCATCGAAGGCCTCCGTTTTTAAAGCTTGAATTCATAGCTTTATTTTAACACCGGCGATAAGATAGCACAATGACTTTGTTGTGTGGTACAATAGAAATACTATTCAAAAAGCGAAGGGAGAAGGTATATGTTTAAAATCGGCTGCCACCTCTCCGTGTCAAACGGCTATCTCGCCATGGGGCAAGACGCTATTAAAATAAACGCAAACGTCTTTCAGTTCTTTTCGCGCAATCCCCGCGGCGGGGCAGCCAAGGCGATCAGCGAGAAGGATATCGCGGCGTTTCAGACGCTGGCAAAAGAGCACGGGATTGCTGAGCTTCTGGCGCATGCGCCGTATACGCTGAACCCCTGTGCCGAAAAGGCGCATCTCCGGCAGTTCGCCCGCGAGACAATGGCGGACGACATCCGGCGGATGGAGTACCTCCCGGGCAATATGTATAATTTCCACCCGGGCAGCCATGTAGGCCAGGGCTTAGAAGCGGGGATCGACATGATCGCCGAAATTCTGAATGAGGTTTTGTATCCGGAGCAGACAACGCTTGTGCTCCTTGAGACAATGGCCGGGAAAGGCTCCGAGGTGGGCGGCAAATTTGAGGAGCTCAGGGCGATTATCGACAAGGTCATGCTGAACGAAAAGCTGGGCGTCTGCCTTGATACGTGCCACGTGTATGACGCGGGCTATGATATTGCCGGGGACCTGGACGGCGTGCTGGCTGAATTCGACCGTGTTGTCGGGCTGGAGCGTCTGCGGGCTATCCATTTAAACGACAGCAAGAACCCGTTTTCAAGCCATAAGGACAGACATGAGACGATCGGTAACGGCGCGCTCGGCCTCGAGGCCCTGAAAACCGTCATCAACCACCCGCGCCTGAAGCATCTGCCGTTCTATCTCGAGACGCCGAACGAACTGGAGGGGTACGCCCAGGAGATCGAGCTCCTCAGGGGGCTTTATCAGGAATAGTATTGTTGCTTCTCCGTAAGGGCAGACCTCGTGTCCGCCCTGTACCAATAATGCACTGCATAACAAAAGAGGGCAGACACAAGGTCTGCCCCTACGCATTGGTGGGCCGTTTTTAATCCCTTCATTATCTTTTACCTGCAGGCGGCGGCCATTTCGCGGATATCGTACACCCGGTTTTCAGCGTGGCTTTTGAGAACAGGCGTGCTGATGCCGGAGGTTTTTGCTTTGAAGAAGAAGGTGACCGCGCCTTTAAGGTCACCCAGCTTTAAGCAGAGCTCTCCGATGAGGATGCAGATCTGCTGCTCCTGTATCGGCGGTATACCGATGTTTTCATAAACAAATATGTAATTCTCCAGCGCCTTTTGAGCCGTTTGTTTCTCCATGGTCTCATCACCCGCGTCCTGATAGACGCGGCTGAGTTTGTACAGCAGCTTACCTGTAATGAGCTGGTATTTCGAAAAGCAGAACGGCGCGCAGAAAAGCGCGAGATAGTAACCGGCAAAGACGGAATCGGTATCCCTGTTAACGCCCTCCCTGACGGTAACGGTCTTTTTGACCGCTTCCAGTTCGCGTGCGATATCGGTTTTCGATTTGTCCGGGGTGGCAAATACATCCGGCAGTGCACTGTACAGGCACTGCGGGCAAGTCAGCACCTCATAGTACAAAGGCTCGATATCTCTATAACGGCTGCGCATGTCACTGTCTGTAGAAGCCAGGACAAGCTTCGAATTCTTGACGGCAAGCGACGAGAAGCCGGTTTTGCAAATCGGGCATGTGTGCGATTTGTTCATGAGATGCGTGGCGTCGTCATTTTTAAGGAGCAGCTCGTAAAGGCCGTGCCCTTCAGGGAATAACTTAATGCCGCCTGTCCTGTCATCCGAGGCGCGGGTTGGCCGCTGGTGAGGAGCGGCAGCCTCGGCAGTCGTTTTCCTGTCTGCTCTTGCCGGCGGTTCGCTGTTTGCCCCGGGTATCTTTACGTCTGCTTTTTTACCATCGTGCTTGTTTTCTCGATGATGGTTGTTATCGGCGTTGCAATCAGACGCGTCTTTGCACGACGCGACGGTTTTCTCAAGGCGCAAATACAGATCCTTGAATATTTCAAACGCCAGCGCTGGCTCGTCCTGAAGAAATTCCGGAAAAGAATTTCTTTCGACGGGCAGTATGATCGCGTCGGTCAGCGCGACGGTTGTATAGGCGGCGCGTTTATCCTGCAAAAGGCCGGAATCGGCGAAGAGATCGCCTGCGCCGAGCGTTCTGATCATTTCGGCGCTCGGAAGCCTGTAGTTTGTGTAAACGCCGACTTCACCCTTGAGTATGATGAACATCATATTGGCAAGGCCTTCCCCAGTAATTATTGAGCCCCTTGAGCATTTTTTAACACGCGATATGTTTTTTAAAGAACCGATATTTATCAAGAATGTCCCCCCCAGGCAGAATAAAAAAGCTGTGTGCCTGAAGGCACACAGCTTAATAAACCATGTCTCTTCGGCAGCCCGGCTGTCATAGAGAAATGTACTCAACATTTCCCTTTTAGACCCGTGGCTTTGCGTCCCCGGCTTTCGCCGGGTTTGCCATTATCGGAGTGAAATTGCTCATATAATATAATACATATCGCGATAAAATTCAACAGTTATTGAAAATATTTCAATAAATTATGTGTTTTTAGTAGGCCACACCCCAGATAACCATCTTTTCGGCTGCCTTTCCGCAGCAGACGCAGGTATCTGCAATGCGCTCCTGCTCAAAAGGCATACAGCGGGATGAGACGCCGGCTTCTTCCTTCATCCGCATCTCGCACGCCAGGCTGCCGCACCACATGGTTTTAACGAAGCCGCCATTTTCACCGATGATCGTCTTGGCCTCGTCGAGCGTATTCGCCGGACGCGTATTGTCCGTCAGATTCTTCTTTGCTTTATTATATAGGCCCTGATGGACGTCACCTAGAATTTCGGGAATCCTCTTTTCAAGGGTGCTGAGCTCAACGGCAATCTTTTCTCCGCTGTCGCGGCGAACGGCGATGCACTGCCCGTTATCGATGTCCTTCGGTCCGAGCTCTATCCGGAGCGGGATACCTTTCATTTCATGCTCCGCGAATTTCCACCCGGGGCTCTGTTCGGTCTTGTCGATCTTGGCACGCAGTCCGGCTGCCCTGAGGCGCGCGGTGAGCGCGTCCGCGTTTTCGAGGACGCCTTCCTTGTGCATTGCGATCGGAATGACCATGACCTGGACAGGCGCGACCTTCGGCGGCAGGACGAGCCCGTTGTTGTCGCCGTGGGTCATGATGATCCCGCCGATGATGCGCGTGGACATGCCCCATGAGGTTTGGTGCGGGTAACTCAATTTGTTTTCCTTATCGGTGAATTGAATATCGAACGCTTTTGCCCAGCTGTCACCAAAATAATGCGAAGTGCCGCCCTGAAGCGCCTTTTTATCGTGCATCATGCACTCGACCGTATACGTGGCGACGGCGCCCGCGAACTTCTCCTTCTCCGTCTTTTGGCCTTTTATGACGGGCATGGCGAGGCTGTTTTCGCAGAAGTCGGCATAGACGTTCAGCATCTGCTGCGTTTCAAGCTCGGCTTCCTCCTTCGTGGCGTGGAGCGTGTGCCCCTCCTGCCAGTGGAACTCCCGGCCTCTCAAAAAGGGACGCGTCGTCTTTTCCCAGCGCAGGACGCTGCACCACTGATTGTACAGCATCGGCAAATCGCGCCAGGAGCGCAGAACATGGCTCCAGTGATCGCAGAAGAGTGTTTCCGAGGTCGGACGGACGCAGAGGCGTTCGCTTAAAAGCTCCGACCCGCCACCTCGGGCGCGAAGCCCTCCACATGGTCCTTCTCCTTCTGCAGCAGGCTCTCGGGGATCAGAAGGGGCATCGAAACATTTTCGTGGCCGAGTTCTTTAAAGCGTGTGTCCAGTATGCTCTGAATATTTTCCCAGATGGCATAGGCATAAGGCCGCAGAATGAAGAAGCCCTTGACACCGGAGTAGTCGATAAGCTCCGCCTTCGTCACGACGTCTGTGAACCACTGGGCAAAATCAACGTCCAAATCGGTGATCTGCTCCACCTTTTTATCCTTTGCCATAAAAAAACTCCTTTTAACCGGATAATTAACTCAAACAGTCTATATAATTATGCCCGATATGTCAAGCACGGAAAGCTTGGCCGCCAAATACAATATGGCAGACGAACACAAGCGAGGGGTTGAGTCATTTGAGTTCAGTTGCCAAGTTCTATTTTAAGCCTGCCGAAGGCGAGCATATAGAAACGACAGTCAAAATCGAACAGGAGAAAGCCGCCGCCATCTGCGGCACGGTTAAAGATAAGGGCGGTACGCCCGTGGAGGGCGCGCTGGTGCTTTTGTTTAAGTCGGGTCAGGATAAAAGGCTCATTGACAGGCAATTTACGGATGATGAGGGACAGTTTTCCTTCGGACCCATCGAGGGAAACATGCTGTATCTCATAAAAGTGTATAAAAACAGCGTAAAAATACGTGAGCTGGAAATAATCGCCGACTAGATACATATCTTATAGAATGATGGCGCAGCCGCGGCAAGTCTTGCCGCGGCAAGTCTTGCTGCGGCGATTGACTTTCGGTGCCATTTTGAATACAATAAAGCTGCCGTTTTTGGCGGTGGAGGTGAGTTCTTGCTGATAGGCGCGCAGATGATCGACTCAAAGCTGGCGCTGGCGCCGATGGCCGGCGTTTGCGACCTTGCATTCCGCTCAATATGCCGCGCGTTCGGCGCCGGGCTCACATATACGGAGATGGTGAGCGCCAAGGCACTCGTTTATCAGGACGGCAAAACGCGGTCGCTGCTCCGGCTCGGAGAGGACGAGCATCCGGCGGCAGCGCAGATTTTCGGCAGCGATATCGGCTGTATGGGCGAGGCCGCAGCACTGGCTCAAGAGATATCGGGCGCCGACATCATCGATATCAACATGGGCTGCCCGGTCGGCAAGGTCGTGAAAAGCGGAGACGGCAGCGCTTTGATGCTGGACCCGGACAAGTCGATGAAAATCATTGAGGCCGTCAGAAAAAGCGTCTCCTGTCCGGTCACTGTAAAAATCCGCA
>CAZJCH010000086.1:0-8049 GCA_964544005.1 uncultured Papillibacter sp. | reverse complement strand
GGTGCTTTTACACCAGCTCGGAGGTTTACATATATTTTTAGCTTTAACTCACATTAACACTCCGGGCCGCTTATTTCGGTCCGTACATCGCGTTCATGGTTGACAGATAGTCCTTATAAGTGTCTTTTGTAATGACTGCATAGTCGGCATACCAGACTGCGCATTTGTCGCCTTCACCCTTGTACTGCGGCCAGAGTGTCTCGGCAGTTGCGCGCCCGTCGCAAAGGGCTGTCAGGCCGAGAATCATCGGGGTTGCGTACGCATAGTTGGAGATGGCGACAGCACATTTCCACGCGCCGTCATAGCCGTTATCCCACTCCTGCTCAAGCATCGGATGCCCGACTGTCGTGATCAGCATCGTGTCGTTGCGGCCGAGGTCGTCTGCAGCGCGGGCGGCGCCCTGCGAGTAGTTTTCAAGGCAGCTGGCAACCATCCAGTACTTCACTTCGGGGTGAGAGCCAATTGTTTGTGCGGTCGGGTCATAGCCGCCTTCAAGCGTGAACCATGCACTCTGGCCGGAGGCAAAGCTGTCGTTGTAGAAGATATTGTTGTTGCCGGGGAACGCCTCTTTATACGCATCCTCAATGCCGAGGATGCGGTCGTTCAACGCAGGTGAAACGGAGAAGTCAATTGTGATCAGCCCGATCTCGTTTGTGTCGACCTCGCCCCAGAACTCCTTGTAATTGTCTGTAAGGTACTTCAGCGAATCGTAACCGGACTGGCGCTGCGGCAGGCCGACCGTCGGTGTGACAACCTTACCCTCGCTGTCAAAATACTCGGTAAACAGGTTGACATAAGGAATGCCACATTCGTCCATAAGCTCAAGCACCGCATTCTGCACGGAGTTCGTCGTCTCAATAATGAAACCGTCGACATCGCCGCGGTCTATGAGTGTCTGGAGATTCGTCACGTACGTCTCATCGTCTGTGTCACCGGACATGCGCGTCAGCTCGAAGTTGTACACCGGTGCGATTGCCATGAATGCGTCATACATCTGCTGCTCAAGCAGGTTGTTGTCGTAGTGGGCATAGACAAACTTGAATGCAGGGCGCGAGAAGTAATCCACATCCTCTTCAATGGTGCCGATAAGCTCATTTGCGCCAGGCGCTTCCGTTGATGGCGCTGTGGTTTCGGCGGGCGTTTGTGTTTGTGCGGGAGCCGTGTCCGACGGCGCGGGCGCTGTTGTTTCCGAAGGCGCGGGCGACTTCGCGTCGTCTGGGCTTTTAGCGCAGGCCACAAGCGAAATCGACAGGACTAATACAAGTAGTAGTGCCAATAGCTTTTTCATAGTTTTTCCTCACTTTTTATCATAAATTTGAGTATTGCGCATATTTTTGGGGTCTTTCATCTACTCCCGCTCCAGTGCGCGGTTCCGAGCGCGTGTGCTGAAAAAATCAAGACACAGCGCAAGGACGAGCAGGCTGCCGCGTGCGACAATCTGCCAGTAGGATGGGAACCCGACGGCGGTTAAACCTGCGTTAAAGGAGTTCAGCAACAGAATACCGATGAAGCAGCCGCTCATTCCGCCGGCACCGCCCATGAACGACACTCCGCCGAGCACAGCTGCCGTGATCGCGTCGAGCGCGCCGCTGCCACCGGCCGCTGGCGAGGCTGTGTGCATCCGGGCGGCAAGAACAACGCCGGCAAGCGCGGCAAGCGCGCCGTTGTTGATATATAAAATCGTGGAGATCCGCTTCGGATTGATGCCGCAGAGGCGCGCGGCGCGACGGTTGCCGCCGCACATATAAACGCTTCTGCCAAAGTTTGTGCTTGAAAGGACGACGCTATACACTATCATCAGAACAAGCATAATGATGAACGGCAGCGGAATGACGTTCCAGAGCGTGGTGGAACCGATAACCCAGAAGCCCTCAGACGGGATCTGAATGTTTTTGCTCTGCGTTATGGTGATGACAAAGCCCTGATAAACCGACATCAGGCCGAGTGTCGCGATAAAGTTCATAAAGCCGAGCTTGTTGATAAACAATGCGCTGATGAGACCGCAGACCGAGCCGAAGATAAGCGTCAGTATAAGCGCGATGAACCACGGAACACCGGCGTTAATAAGCAGGGCAACGATCACCCCGCCGAAACAAGCGGTCGCGCCCGACGCGAGATCCACCTCACCGCCGATAAGCAGCATCGTCATCCCGACGGTAAGCACACCGACGAAGCTCATTGAGCTCATGATGTTTCGCAGGTTTTCGGGGCTGAGGTAACTGTTGTTGAAATAATAGAAAAGCAGGATCACCGCCACAGTGATGATCAGAAGGGCCGTGGTACTTAAACGCATCAGCGTTTTCACTCGTGTTTTTAAATGCATATTGTTCTCCCTTCCGGTTCCGTCAAACGATCTTACGTTTTCGCACGTTTAGGAAATCCGCCGTCAGCGCAAGCAGAAGGAGCGCACCCGACGCGATCGTCTGCCAGTACGGTGAAACATCGATCACGGTCATGCCGTTATTGAAGCAGTTGAGGATCAGGATTCCGATCATCGCCCCGCCCATTCCGCCGGTTCCGCCGCCGAAGGAGATGCCGCCAAGAATCGCCGCTGTGATGCCGGCGAACTGGCTGTTTGTGATTCCAACGGTATTCGCCGTTCTCAGCCGTCCCGCGAGCAGTGTGCCCGCCAGCGCGGAGAGGCATCCTGCGTTGATAAACAGTGTGTATGAAATTTTCTTCGGACGAAGGCCGCTGAGCCGCGCAGCGTCCGGGTTTCCTCCGATGAGATAGACGCTCCTGCCGAATTTCGTGTTTTTAAGAATAATTCCGTAGATCAGCAGCGCCAGCAGCGAGATAACCAGCGAATATGGTACAAAATCGAAGAACCGGTCGCCGCCGATGAACTTGAAAACGGGATCGTAAATATCAATCTGCTTGCCCTGGCTGATGATGGGCGTGAAGCCCTGCGTAATCGACGCGGTGGCCAGCGTTGCGATAAACGGCTGAAACTTCAGCTCGTTTACCAGCACCGCGTTGAACGCACCGCAGACGCCACCCAGAGCCAGCGCTGTAACAAGCGCAATATACCACGGGACATCAACTTTCAGGAGATAAGCCGCCAGCATCGCGCACATCGTGCCGATTCCGCCGAGAGAGAGGTCAATATAACCTGCAATCATCAGCATACCGGCGCCAATTGTCAGGAATGAAACGACTGTTGTCGACTGTAGAATATTCCGTATATTTTTAGGGCTCACGAACGCTCCGGCTGACATCACGGTGTAAATGAGCACGATCACCGCAAGCAGGACAACAAGCGTAAACATTTTTGTGCGGACGATACTCCTCATTTCTCCTCACCTCCATCAGTCTCCGCCGAATCCGACATTGCGAGGGAGAGGATACCCTCCTCAGTCGCGTCAGCCCGGTCGACGCAGCCGGATATCCGGCCTCCGCGCATGACATAAACCCTGTCGGAGACACCGATGACTTCCGGCAGTTCGCTTGAAATGAAGATCACGCCGATCCCCTGCTTGGCAAAGTCGCAGACTCTCTGGTAAATCTCCGCTTTCGTCCCGACGTCAATGCCCTTCGTCGGCTCGTCGAGGATCAATATTTTTGTCATCATTTTTTCGCTGGTCCAGCGGCCGAGGATGACCTTTTGCTGATTCCCGCCGGAGAGCTCGACGACAATTTTGTCAGTGCCCGGCGTTCTGATTGAATACGTTTCGACCGCGTTGTCAGCGAGCTCCGCTTCTTTGGCACGGTTTAGGAAGAGGAATGTGCGGAGCTTTGACAATACGGGAATGCTGATGTTGTCGCGGATGGAGCGGTAAAGGACAAGCCCCTGCTCCTTCCTGTCCTCCGGGCAGAACGCAAGGCCTGCGGCTACTGCTTCTGTCGGCGACTTGAACGCCACGCGTTTCCCCTCGATCAGCATCTCGCCGGAGATAATCTTATCAGCGCCGAAGAGTGCGCGGACAACCTCCGTCCTGCCCGCGCCGACAAGACCTGCAAAGCCGATTATTTCGCCCTTTTTTAGCGTGAAGCTGACGCCCTTCACCTGCTTTGTCACGAGGTTTTTCACCTCGAGGAGCGTATCCCCGTATACCGTGTTGCGCGACAGGTTGGCATACGTGTCGCCGATATCACGCCCGACCATGGCCCGGATGAGCTCCTGCTCGTTCGACTGTGCCGTGACGAGCGTTTGGACAAGCGCACCATCCTTGAAGACGACAATGTCGTCTGTGATCTGGAAAATTTCAGCCAGGCGATGTGATACATATATGATGATTTTGCCCTCGCGCTTCAGCTCTCCGATGAGCCTGAACAGGATGGAAATTTCAGCCTCGGCAAGGCTCGCGGTCGGCTCGTCAAACGCAATAATTGCCGAGCCGCGGCGGTAGGCCTTCATAATCTCAACCATCTGCTGGTATGCCACGGAGAGGCGGCCGACGGGCGTTGCGGGGTCAATCGACAAACCAAACTTCGAGATAATATCCTGCGTGTCCCGTTTGAGCTGCGGCTTGTCGATGAGGCCAAACTTATTTCGCGGCAGTGCGCCTGCGAATATGTTCTCCATGACGCTCATTGCGGGAATCATCTGACGCTCCTGATAAATAACACTGACACCGGCCCCGATCGCATCAAACGGCGAGGTGAAGTGCTGCTTTTTTCCCGAGATCATGATCTCGCCCTCGTCAGCTGAGAGATCTCCGGCAAGTATTTTGAGAAGCGTTGACTTTCCAGCACCGTTTTCGCCGAGCAGCGCGAGCACGCGCCCGCCCTCGGCGCGGAAGCTGATGTCCTTCAACGCATGGACCCCGGGGAAGGATTTTTTTATCCCCTTGAATTCGAGATAGTGTTCCACATGGTCACTCCTTTTCAACGGATCATAAGTCGTAACGCGGACATTTCGTCCTGTATAGCACAGCGGACCTACAAGCTCATTTCCGTGCGCGTAATGAAGTCCTCCTGTACATCCGGGGTAAGCGAAACAAAATATGTTGAAAACCCGGCGATACGTACGACAAGATCTTTGTATTCCATCGGATCCGCCCGTGCGGCGCGAAGGGCAGCGGTCGACACGACGTTAAACTGTATCTGCATGCCGCCAAGCTCGAAATATGTCTGAATAAGCTCCTTCAGCTTTCTGTCCCCATCCTCACCCTGCACCGAGCTTGGGCTGAACCGGATATTCATCTGATCACCGTTGCCGAGTCTTCCGTGCGGGAGGCTCGCGGCGGAACAAAGGTAGGCCGTCGGGCCGTTTCTGTCAAAGCCCTGACGCGGTGAAATCGCATCTGCAATCGGTTCGCCGGCACGCCGGCCGTCGGGTGTCGCACCGAGACTCGCGCCGAACGGAACATGTGCTGTCATCGTAAAGGTGCCGCCGCAGTACCGCCCGCGCGGACCGTACTGGTTTGACATAATGTCCGCGAACAGGCCAAGTGCCCAGGATGCCAGCCCGTCGACCTCATTGTCGGCATTCCCGTAATGGGGCACCTCGTTAATAATCCTCTGCCGCAGCTGCTCGTATCCGTCCCAGTTTGCCTGGAGCGCGTCGTACAGCTCGCGCAGCGTGACGCTCTTGTCGTCGAAGCAGAGCTTCTTGATCGCCATGAGGCTGTCGGCGACGTTTGTTGCGTCCTTGCCGGACTCCATGCAGCCATCTATAAGCGCAGAGGCAACAACACAGGGGAAATTTGTCGAATACGTGAGCTCATACATCGATGCGTAGGAAACCGACCAGTCGAGGCAGTATTTCATCTGGCGCTCAAATGTCTGCTTGAACTCCTCAAAACTCTCATACTCATACAGCTTCTTGCACGGCAGCGCGGCAACGCCGGTCCGCGGGTTAATGCCGCCGTTTATGATAAGCTGGACGATCTCCATCATGTTCCATACGGAGTCGCCGCCCGTATTACCGGAGGCGGGCCACTCGCAGCCGGTCCCGGCGGGCTCCACGCAGCCGACGATACTGTAATTGCGCGCGTCCTCAAGCGAAAGGCCCCAGCGCATGAGCATCGGAATAATCACTGCATCGTTCTCAAACTGAGGAATTCCGCCGGCCCGTTTGCTTGACTCGATGCCCAATTCCCATATTTCATCCGGTGTATAGCTGCCGACACGCAACGCGACGGTCGGGTCCGGGAGCTTCAGCCGTCCGACTGTCCGGAGGATAAGCCGTGTGGTGAGATTGCAGGCGTCCGTTCCATCTGAGGTGCAGCCGCCGAGGGTAATGACGTTATGGCCGGAGGGTACCTCGCCCTCGTAAAGTGACGAATAAAGATTGCCGCCGCTCTTGTTGAGCTCCAGAATCTTCCGATTGTTTAAGTAAAACGTATGGCAGGTCATGATATCAGTCAGCCGCAGGACAAAGGCGTCCGTCAGCTCCTGCGCCTCGGTCAGCGAGAGTGAACCGTCCGAAAGCTGCGCGTCCACCAGGTGTCCGACATATTGGTCAACGCGGCCCATCGACTGCGCGTGCTGCTGCGCATCCGCCATCAGCATGTTCTGGTAAAGAAGTATGGCCTGAAGCCCCTCCCAATATGTGCGCGCGGGGAGTTCCATAATCCGGTCGAGTGAATCGGCCATCTTGAGCAGCTCCGCCCGGCGCAGGTCATCCGCAACACCTGCTGCCGTCCTGCGACAGGCCTCGGCGTACCGTTTCGCAAGGAGTATCGCAGCGTCGCAAACCTTGACGACCGCATGATAAAACACATGCTTTTTTGCCCAGTCGCCGAAAATTTTCCCCTTGTGCTCCTCTATCTTTTCCAAAGCCTCCGCCTTCACGGCAGCGAAGCCGGTATTGATGACCTTATTGAAGTTGCCGATATAATGCCCCTGGCCCATACCGCCGAGGCCGAAATAATGCTCATTGCATTTGCCGGGAAAACCCGATCCGAAGCAGCCGCCGTTGCCGACCGCCCCCCAAACATCGTCCGTCACGACGCCTGTCATCATCCGGCCGATATCATTGTCCTTCCAGAAATCATAAGCTTCAATCAGTGATTCCCGCTGCTCATCGCTCATATAGACGTTTCCGCCGGACTGCCACGCCGCCTTGAAGGTCTCCTCCTCAACGATATCGGCTATCCACTGTACGCCCCATTCGACGGAGGTTGAGATCATTCGCTTTTTCGGACCCGGAGATCCAACGAAAATGTCGTCTTCCCAGACATTGATCTCACGGTTTGCTACCCAGTGGTACATCGCGCCCGCCCGCCTCATCAGCGGGTGTTCATGCATGTGGGTTTTGTAGTAGTCCGTGTATAGCTTTGTCCGTTCCGTGTTCAGGGTTATGTTTTTCCCCTGCGCGAACGCGTCCTTCTCTTGCCGTATCCGAGCGATACGAGCCGATACTACCGGCCACTCAAACATGATATCCTCCATAGTCTTTTTAACAGGTTATGTAATATATTACAGTCGAATTATACATATGAAAACCATATTATTATGTTTATTATGTACAGATAGCATAACCTTTAGGTATTCCCGTGTCAACCCTATCGAGTATAGCGTTTTTGCGGTCGTTATAGCCAAAATGCTATCATGCAAAGATACTGCCGCACCTGTCTGAATGAATATCCCTGCCGAGCAGCGGCACATATAAAGCAAACCGATGGTTTTTGACAAAAATGTTAAAAACCATCGGTTGTATTATGCCGCTGAAGCAGTCTACTGCTGAACAATACTATCCGGATTATCCGGCAGCATACTGATGAATTCCCGCGTCTGCCTGGACATCCTGTCTGCGTGCCAGGCTACGACAATATAAGCGGCTTCTTCGTCAAGCCTGAGCGGATAATACTTAATATCGTCTTTCGGGCCAAAAAGCGAGAAGCGCGCACATATGCTCACACCGCGTGTTTCGCGCAATACGTTGAGTAATGTAGGTAAATTATCAAGAAGCTCAATCCGCCGGGGTGTGACGCCGATTTTCTGGCATAGCTTGATGATCCTTGCTTTCGACGCCGCCTCATCCTGCTGTGCAACGGCATAAAACGTCAGCTCTGACAGCAGGTCCGGCTGCAGCGTATCGTATGCTGCCAACGGGTGATTCTTTGACATTGCAAGGTGCATGGTATACTCCGATATATATCT
>CAZJCH010000085.1:2801-8147 GCA_964544005.1 uncultured Papillibacter sp. | reverse complement strand
TCTGAGCGCCCTGCTGCTTGCTGTGGCATTGACCTTTTTCTGTATGGGGATATCCCAGCAAAACAGCCAGGAAGGTTACCTGATAAAGCTTATCGGATTTGTAGCAGTAGCAATCGTTTTCTTTGCGTTATTTTTCATCCGCTGTAAAAAAGTCGCTGAGCCGATTGTGGACCTGTCGGCGTTTAAAAACGTTGTTTTTTCCATGGGGAACCTTACGAACTTATTCGTGGGCGGCGCCTTGATTATCGCCATGGTCAATATCCCGTTGATGAGCGAGACGATTCTTGGAAGCTCACCGCTTGAAGGCGGGCTCAGGCTGCTGCGGTTTACAGCCATGCTGTCGCTCGGCGCACTGGCAGGCGGATTTGTTTGCAAGAAATTCGGCTACCGCCTGCCGACAATTGCCGGGCTCATCATGAGCGGCATCGGTTTCTGGTTTATGAGCCGCTGGACGCTTGCGATTGCCGACCCACAGCTCCCCCTGCACCTTGGACTCTGCGGTCTCGGCTTCGGCTTTGTCATCGCGCCGCTCGGAACCGCGGCTATGGATTCTGTGAGCAATCAGCACAAAGGTATGGCTTCGTCAATGGTCGTCATGGCGCGTATGATCGGTATGGCCGCCATTACGCCTGGGGTATGGAGCGCTTTCACCTGGCGACCGCCAGTCTGTCCTTAAAGGACATTATAGAAACACCGGAGATGCTGACGTCGTCACTCCTTGCATTATTTGCCAACTTCTTTGTCGCATCCGGCGCGCTTTGTCTTGTTGCTCTTGTGCCGGCGATATGGCTCAGAACAAAAAGAAAAGTGCTTTCAAACAAGAATACGAAATAACAAAGAGCCGCCCGCGAGCGGCTCTTTAAATTTCAAGTTCGGTAATCATTCCCCGCGACGCCCAAGGCTTCTAAGGACAATACAGGATAACAGGATATGCAGCCTTTCTTTGGGATCGTCGAGCGAAAGCTTGGCGATCTTTTCGATACAACCAAGCCTGTAAGTCAGCGTGCTTCTATGGATAAATAATTCCTCCGCGGCCGCTTTAAGACTTTTATACTGCATGAGGTATGTCTCCAGCGTCAATAGAAGCTCGGTACCGTTTTTCGTGTCGTATTCAAATATCCGGATGGCTTGCCGATGGCACAGGGGGTAAAGCGGGACATCAGCCGCTATCCTTTTGATGAACGGCGCTGTAATCGCGTCGCCCAGCATTATGATCCGTTTGCTTTTATCGCCGTTGTGAATGGCCATATCGGCATAAACATAATGGGCGCCCAGCTGAAGAATTCCTTTGAATGGAAAGCTCGCGCTGCATACGGCGTCATGCTGGTTCAGCTGTTTTTCCAGTTTCGGCATGCATTCGGACATGACCTCGGCCGAATCGTTATGCACGACGACGACCAGGCCGTCTTTGTATTTAAACGAAATGCATTCGGGAAAGATCCTCTCATATATATGGCGGTACCGCGTCAAGGTGTCGGCATTTTTGGCCGCTTCCGGCATATTGATCAGAATCAGCAGAAAATCGTCATCTATTTCCCATCCGGCCGAGCTGATGCACCTTGTGACGATCAACGGATCGACATTTTCCTTATTGAGAATTGCTGCCAATACGGAACGCAGGCCTTCCATGACGCCGTCCGATGACATATATATGTGAAACAGGCTCGGGGAGAGAAGCCCGGCTATGTAATCCAGAAGCTTCAGCTGAAACAGCGACAGGGGCTTGTTTGTCTCCACGACAGTCAGTGTCGCCAGCCGTTTGCCGTTATCAAAAAATGAATATGTCATGATTTTGGGAAAGGTCGGCCCCAGATCCACAAAATCGGAATTCGGCGTTCTGACCGCATCCAGATAATTGCTGGACTTTCTCGCTTCCGCGTACATTTTTTTTGGCCTTTTTCCTGTTTCGAGTATTTCCTTCCAGTGGATATCATCGGCATCAGGGAGATAGTGCTCGCCGAAATCAATCAGGTTGCGCTCAGAATCGTAGAGAATGACCTGGTTCTGGAAGAACTCGGCGCAGCAGCTCAGGATATCCTTGGTCGGCGCCTTATTATTCAGCGCGGCCATCAGGTTATTTTCAAGCTGATTAAACCGGAGGAAAACACTTTGGATGATGCTGAAAATGTTGAGCAGGTCTTCATCCTCCGAAATGATCCCTGTCATGTTGTTTCGCTTAAAAAAGTCGGCCGCTTCCGCACCGCCGCCGACACAAAACATATAGGTCGGGACAGTATGCTTACAGTTTTTCAGCTTACCCCATTCGGTGAAATAAAGAATATCCTCGTCATAAAACCCTTTCTCGTCACGAAAAAAGCGGATATCACTAAACACCAGATTATGATCCGGATTCCCACAAAGCAGTTTTGGGGGTACCGGAAGCGAATGCGAAATGATGCCCGTATTCAACTTCATAGTGCCACCTCCCCGGCTCAAGCTACGGATATATTGACCAAAATAGTGAAAATGTGGTGCACATGTACAGTATACTATATAAATCCAACAAATACAAGCTTCAACTGTATTGCGAGTACGGCCAACCTTAATAAATTCAATGCTGTTGGAGCGTTACTCTGGCCTTACGTCGGTGATATTATTAAAAATACTGAATCAGAAATGGCGGTTCGAGGATTGCTTTTATAACCGTTTCTTATTGCTGATAGTTTGGAATTACAGGAAGATGGTGGTTCATGAAAGTAGTGAGGTCGTTCATTCGGGTAAGTAAATTCATCATCAATAACATGAATGCGAAAGGGGAATATTAAGTGAAAAAAATTGGTAAAATCCTGACTACATTGGTCCTCGTACTTGTTATGGTCATGGGGCTCGTCGTCCCCGGTTCCGCCGCAACCACAGCGCCGAAAAACGTCATTGTCATGGTTGGTGACGGCTGTGGCTTTAATGCTTTCTTAGCCTCCGACTATTATCTCTACGGAGAAGCCGGTGCTAATCCATGCGGTGATTTCCCGGTTCAGCTGGCGATGAGTACATATTCGCTGGGCGATAAGGTCGGTACGGAAGACGACGCGGCTCAGATTTACAGCCCGTCTCTTTACGGAAAGTTTGACAGCTGGTTTTACAATGTGACGGAATCGTCCGCTGCGGCCACAGCCATATCGACAGGCAAGAAATGCGCCAACCCGTCCATCGCCGTCGGGCCGGACGGTTCGGAATACACGCATATGTCGGCGCAGTTTGAAGAGCAGGGCAGGGCGACGGGCGTTATCACCTCCGTGCCGGTCTCACACGCGACGCCGGCCGGCTTTGTCGCTCACAATGTTAAACGAAGCGCTTACGGCCCGCTTATCGAAGAGATGCTCAAGGACACCGGTACCGATGTCATCATGGGCGGCGGTCATCCGATCTATACCGATGATAACGTAACGTACGAATCCCTTGGTAAAGAGCCGAATTACCAGTATATACCCAAGGATCTCTGGGATGATATGGTAGACGGTTCGATTATGGGCGCAGATGCCAACGGTGACGGTACTGAGGACGCCTGGACATTCATTGAGGAAAAGGCGGATTTCGAAGCCCTGGTAACCGGCGACACACCGGACCGTGTTCTCGGCGTTGCCCAGGTCTGGCAGACACTTCAGTGCCTGCGCGTAACGGCAGACTGGTCAAAACCGGCCTATACGACACCGAATAATGCAAATGTCCCGACGCTTGAAACAATGACGAAAGGCGCGCTCAATGTACTTGATAACGACCCCGATGGCCTCTTCCTCATGATTGAGGGCGGAGCGCAGGACTGGGCGGGCCACTACAACCAGCCGGGCCGTCTGATAGAGGAAATGAAGGATTTCTATAATTCTATCGAGGCCGTAGAAGCCTGGGTCGAAGCAAACAGCAGCTGGGACGAGACGCTTCTGATCGTTACAGCCGACCATGAAACAGGCCTTCTGTCCGGAGCTGAGGGCATCCTTAGCCCGGTGAGTAACAACGGGAAGGGTGTCATGCCGACGATGTTCTATCATGTCGGTACCGTATACGGCATCCCGTGGCATACCAATCAGCTTGTCCCCTTCTATGCCAAGGGCGCCGGTGCCGAACTCTACAACGCTGTTGCCGATATGTATGATCCCTACAGAGGCTGGTACATAGATAACACTGACGTATCCGCCATCATTCGCGAGGCTTGCGGGATAACGACAACCGAATGGGCAGCTGTGAAACAGGCAAAAGACCTGAGCCTTATCCCCGACGGCATGCAGAATTACGGAGGCGGTTGCACCCGCGAACAATTCTGCAATATCGCTTTTGAGTTTCTCAACAAGGTAAAAGGTACGCAAGTGGCCGCCCCGGTATATGGTGTAGATCCCGATCCGTTTACAGATTATACGGATTTCGCCAGCTATAAGGTGTTTACGCTTTATAAGCTTGGCCTCGTCAACGGCACAGGCGCAGGCCAGTTCTCACCTGACAGGGTCATCACCCGCGAGGAAGCAGCGAAGCTTCTCAATAGTATCGCGGCTTATCTCGGGGTCACAATCCCATCTAACAGCGTTACCTTCAATGATGCGGCGTCGATATCCAGCTGGGCGGCCGAAGGCGTCACTAATATGGCCGCACTCGGCATAATGAACGGCACCGGCGGCGGCAACTTCTCGCCAAAGGCGACGTATACCGGCTATCAGGCGATTCTCTCCATGATGCGGCTGTATGCCAAAGCTGTGGGTTAACAGCTCAGTTAAACGCTCAAAACATACTTAATTAGCAGCAAAAGCAAGCTGCCCTTCTATACAGAAGCGGCAGTTTGCTTTTGCGTCTTCAGGTATGTCGTGGTTGCGCTTTCCTGTCCCTGCCTCCCACTGCAGCATTGATTTCTCCGACACATGCCGATATAATATGAGTAAATAATACAGCAGGAGTATTTATGGAAAACAAAGTGTATATCCCATGGGCGCTCATCGGGGGCTTCATGACGGAGGCGTTTGTCAAAATGGGTGTGCCGCGCGCTGATGCTGAAATCTGCGCGGATGTCCTCATGGAAAGCGACAGGAGGGGCATTGAAAGTCACGGCTGCAATCGCTTTAAGCCGATCTATATTGACCGTCTGAACGCCGGCATCCAGCAGCCCGTCACCGAGTTTGAGATACTGAGAGAAACGCCGACGACGGCGGTCGTCGACGGCCACGACGGCATGGGGATGGTCGTCGGGTATAAGTCCATGGAGATGGCTATCGAGAAGGCAAAGAAATTCGGAATGGGTATGGTCGCCGCGAGAAACTCAACCCATTACGGCATCGCGGGCTATTACGCGTCTATGGCTGTCAGGGAAAACATGATCGGCATCACAGGGACGAACGCACGCCCCTCCATCGCCCCGACCTTCGGCGT
>CAZJCH010000085.1:0-2701 GCA_964544005.1 uncultured Papillibacter sp. | reverse complement strand
GCCGCCCTGCAGGCGGGCAGCTTTATGAAAATGCTGACGGGTATCGGAGACAGCGGGGAAAAGGCGCCGTACAGACTGGGCCACTTTTTTATCGCCATCGATACGGAAGCATTTATGGGCTCTGACGCATTCAAAAAAACGGCGGGAGATATTCTCAGAGCGCTGCGCGCGTCTGCGCTCGCACCGGGAGAAGCGCGGATTTACACAGCCGGTGAAAAGGAATACCTCACCTGGCTTGACCGGCGCGGCAAGGGCGTGCCCGTTGGCCCGGCAGTGCAGAAGGAACTCATCACAGTGCGCGACAGCCTTGGGCTTGATCATCGTTTTCCGTTTGAATGAGATACTTAAAATACCCGATACAAATCGGGTATTTTATTTTCACGAAAATAAGCGCTGCTTTCTGAAGCATAATGATGATAGCAACTGAAACGGGGTGAACACTATGGATCAAAAGGCGCTGATGGATTTTTTCAGACATCTTGACCGTTCCGTGTTCATAGACAATGAACACAAAGCTTCGGCCAACCTGGATACGCCGCTGCCCATCGGCTGCGGGCAGACGATTTCACAGCCTTCTCTTGTCGCTGAAATGACCGGTCTGCTGGAGCCCGGTGAAGACAGCAGAGTGCTGGAGATCGGCACAGGGTCGGGCTACCAGACGGCCTTCCTCGCCGAATTCTCGAAGGAAGTCTATACCATTGAAAGGTTTCAGGAATTTACAGAAAAAGCCCGGCTGAGGCTTAATGCGCTGGGTTACACAAATGTATTTTTCAGGACGGGCGACGGCAGCGAGGGCTGGCCGGAATATGCCCCCTTCGACCGGATCATTGTCACAGCCGCCGCCGGCGCAATGCCGGATGCGCTGGTGGGGCAGCTGAGCGCCGGCGGGCGGCTGCTCGTCCCCGTCGGAAATCCCGGTCTTCAGGTACTCAAGCTCGTTACGAAGGATATGAACGGGGATATCAGTATGCGGGATATTGAAATGGTCAGATTTGTCGAAATGAAGGGCCGATACGGCTGGAACTGACATGATGCTCCTTAACGTCACCTCCGAACGCTTTTCTTCATAGTGTATAGTGTCCAGTATCAGGTGTACATGCGACGCCGGCGCCGGACACATGCATGTTTGGAGGTCATCATTATGAATCAATCCCTTTCTGAATCTGATAATCAGTTTATACAGCGATTCGACACACCGATAATACGGGACTTTGATTTCCCGGTTGAATCAGGGAATCAGCCGATGCCGTACGCGCAGGCCGAGCCGGCAGCGATACCGGATGAATCGGCTGCAAAATATGAGGGGCCTGCAGCTGGGTCGGTACCGGCAGCCGAACCAGACATCAACGAAATACCCGTGCCGCTTGTGAATCCTGTCGTCGAGCCCGCCGCACCGGTTTCGCATCTCAATCCCGAAATCATACCAAAGTTTGTCGATGGGCTGACTAAGCCGCCCGTCTATTCCCCTGTTAGCTGCGGAGATGAGGAGTACTTATATGTCGTCGACATCAGTCAGTTCAAACAGCAGCTGCTGCCCGAGGGCTTTCCGGAAACAACCGTATGGGGTTACGGCGGCAGCGTCATGGATGAAGAAACGCGTCAGCACCGCTATTTCAAAGGCGTACCCGGCGCCACCTTTGAAGCCGTGAGAAACATGCCTGTCGAAATCAGGTGGATCAACAATCTGGGCACCCCGCAGCTGATGTCTGCCGACCCGGCATTAGGCTGGCCAAAACAGGACGGCTTCCCGGACTCCGCCGGTCCCGTCCCCGTCGTCACGCACCTCCACGGTGCCAACATCCCGCTTGAATACAATGGCCATCCCGACGCATGGTTTTCGAGTACCGGCGAGGCAGGCCCGGCTTACCGCACATCATGCTACTCATATCCCAACTCCCAGGACGCATCCGCTCTGTGGTACCGCGACAACGCGCCGGGCATCGGCAGACTCAGCGTCTATGCCGGTCTTGCCGGCTTTTATCTGCTGCGCAGCGGAGAAGAATTCGGCTGGCGGTGGGCGGGGAATCTGCCCGGCAGCCTGTACGAGATACCGCTCATCATTCAGGACCGGTCCTTTAATACGGACGGTTCGCTCTCATTCACGGGTATCGGTTCCAGCGCGGCTGCCGGCCCTGACTGGGCTACCGGCTTTTTCGGCGATACCATCACAGTCAACGGGAAGACATGGCCGAATCTCAATGTTGAAAGAAGACAGTACAGATTCCGTGTTTTAAACGGGTCCGCCGCGCGGGTTTACAATCTGCGCCTTTCCAATGGTATGCAGCTTACTAAAATCGGCGCGTCCGATGGCTTCCTGCCCGAGCCGGTCGTGCTCGACACCCTCCTTCTCGCGCCGGATGAGCGCGCCGATATTCTGATCGATTTCTCCCGCATCCCGCCGGGGACAAAAATTGTCCTGACAAACGACGCGAAAGCCCCCTACCCGAACGGGAGCGCACCGGATCCCGAAACCACCGGTCAGATCCTGCAGTTTACCGTTCCGGCCAATCCCCCACCGCCGGTCAATCCTAAAAAGCTGCCGCAAAAGCTCTGCTTGTGATCCCTAAAAAAGACCCCGCTAACATCCGAAGCGTCACGAAACACATACGTTCCGAGGCGCTTCATTGATTTGCCATAAAGAGGCTGCCGTTTTTTGCGGCAGCCTCTTGGGATAACTGGCAGCGGGGTTTACTCCCCTGAC
>CAZJCH010000084.1:7037-8165 GCA_964544005.1 uncultured Papillibacter sp. | reverse complement strand
CCAGCGGAGTCCTTTTGCCGGGTGATTGATCCTGAACTCCGTCTCGATGTTGGACACATTTTTGAATGACTCCGTAAACAATGCGATGACGCGTTCGACATCGGCAAAATGAATCAGATCGAATAAGTCCGGCATGGTACGCGGCGCATTGTCGGTCGGCATTCCGAACAGCTCGAAAAATTCGTAGCTGAGGTGCAGAAAACATCCGGAGCCGTCCGGCAGCACACAGTATTGATAATTGCAGATCTGCTTCAGGGTCTCCTGGTCAGCAATCTGCGCGTCCCTTTTCGTATAGGAAACATCATATATCATTGACACATGGCCGACGACAGACCCGTTATCATCATATATACACTGATTATTACCCTCGAGCCACACGCCGGACCGCGGTTCAAACGGGGGGATTATTTGAAAGCCGTTATCAATAAGCTCCCGGACAGACCTCTTGCCATACTCAATACTGAAAGCAAAAAAGTCTGAGGACGTTTTGCCGAGCAGCGCTTCTTCCTTTGCCAACAGAAGCTTCAGATATGCTTTATTGCAAAAGGTTACCGCCGCGTGGGTGAAATAATAGTCGGCCGCCTGTTCCTTATCAGCAGTGTCTTTCAATTCGACCGGCCGGTCCAGAGTAAAGAGGATATAGCCTATTCTGGAATTATTGAGAAACTGTGTTATCATCGATTCATTCGGATTCACAGCAAAAACCTCACTTCCCCGTTACTAATATTCTTCGCTATTTTCGACAGATAGTTTAATTCATTATGCAATATTTTGTTGAATAGGCCAAGACGGGTAAGGGTGCCCGCTTGACGAGATGTCGTAATATTCGGGTTTGTCCGTGGGGTTAAATTATGACAATGTCCGTGGGGTTAAATTATGACAAGAGCTTGCAATGCCTGTTAATCATTGGTATAATCCAAGCGGGGTGATGCGGATGGATACGGAATTATTGGCGGCGATCAGAGAAGAACTAAGCCCGATCAAGCAGGATATTGCGCGGATGGGGCAGGATCTCACACAGATGCAGCAGGACATATCACGGATCGACCAGAACATGACGCGGATGGATCAGGATATAACGCGGATAGACCAGAATATGACGCGGATAGACCAGAATATGACGCGGAT
>CAZJCH010000084.1:0-6937 GCA_964544005.1 uncultured Papillibacter sp. | reverse complement strand
ACGCGGATAGACCAGAATATGACGCGGATAGACCAGAATATGACGCGGATGGATCAGGATATGACGCGGTTAAAAATCCTCATAGAAAACGATATACCTAAGCAATTCAGCCTGCTAGCCGAGGGTCAAAGCCTCATTTTGGAACGCCTGCCGAAGCCGAGAAAAGCTGAAGAACTCGAAGACAGAGTGGATGTCCTCGAAACCGTCGTCACGGCGCATTCCGCCGATATCGCCGAATTGAAAAAAGCCCTGTGAATACATAAACCGGACACCCTGCCGTAAAAAAGCAGGGTGTCTTTTTTCGCCCCTTGACAAAAACAAGGCCGGTTCCCCGGCCCCTGCATGATATCCGCTACTGCGTTTCTTCCTTCGCCAGCTCCCGCGCCTCTTTCGCCATATCCATCATGCGGAAATACAGCCCGTCCTTAGCCGAAAGCTCGTAAGGCACCTCGTCCGCGCATTTCTCCAGCAACAGGGCAATCTCGTTCAAAACGCCAACGATCCTCCCGTCACCCATTCCGAATCCGCCCCCCTTCCCCGTTCTCCAAATGCACCGCCTTCAGCCTCTCATCCTCCGAGGCATACGCCTCCGTCACGGCCGACAGATCGCCGCTCAGCACGGTGAGGCGAGCGCAGAAGTCCTCAAGCTTCGGATCAGCCGACGATTCTCCGAGCAGCGACCGGAGTTGGGTGGATTTTTCGCTAATTATCGCGACGCACCGGCGGGCGGCGTCGACGTCGATGAAAATGTAGGACATGGTGTGGTACCTTTCTGTGATGGTATTATGGAAGGCATTATGGAAGGCATTATGGAAGGCATTATAACATGTACCGCGCGTAAATTAAACACAAAAGGTTCGGTATCGTGCCCTACGAAATACCTATTGCTCGTACCACTGGGCTTGAGCATTATATATCGCATGAGGCACTCATCATATTCGTCCACGAGCCGCCCCGCAAAAATGAGTAGCTGTAAGCGTCGTTCAGCTCCTTATTCAATATGAATGTCCGGGTTCTTACCTCGCCCACCCCGTCCGAACCTTCATGCGCCGGCAGGATAGAAAACAGAAAAGGCGCAGAGAAGCGCCTTTTAGGATGGTATACGCCTTTTGTGGTGGAATGATGCAAATATACTCGTATTATAGCATTGACAAATTATAACCGAATACAGGATGTGGGTTGTTGTCAAGTATAGTAGCCTCAACAACTTGATTTTCATTAAGTACATCCGCAATATCAATTAAGTACTCACCTGTGATAAATCTGATATGAATGGAACCAACCTCTTTGTAGTCAAATATATCAACATATACGAATGAATTGTTCCAGCTATTGACTTTACATCTAACTTTAACGCCTTTCTTTAATGGTACTAGTTGAATTCTTGTAGGAGTAGATTTGTTATTTACTCCAAGTTTCTCGAGAATTATCGTTGTAAATTCACGAGTTCGGGTAATATCATTACCATCTTTTGGCTTTATGCTTGAATTACTAACAATATCATTAATTATTAAACATAATTTTTTTACATTTTCTTCGAGCCAGGTTTCATTTAGAATTTTTTTATAAAGCTCATCACAGTATTTTTTCATATCTTGATTATTTGACTCAGGCATTGACTTGTCCGTTGCCAAGCATCGCAACATGAATGCAATATGAAATCGATACTTTTTATGCTCATTATATTGTCCACTATGTCTAAGGCATTTATCAACTGCATATACAAACATAGAAGCCGTACAATACTGCTCGAGCACATCGTTATCGTTATACATTCGCTTACTATATGACTTTAGTAACTCACCATAGTATCTGTGTGTACTTTGAGGTTCTCCAAGAAAAACAGCCACATAAGCAGATGTTTGGAAGGGGAAAGACACGATTTTGTTTTTATTAATATTAGCAGAATCGTATTGTTTGGATCTGCGTTCATAATATAATCTATCTTCCGGCGGATATGCTGCATAAACAAATTCAAGTTTCTTGTGAAAGTCCCTTAATGTTTCAAAAGCTTCATTTTGCACAGGAGTTTGCCTGTTTGTTGTTTTTACAATCGAATCTGAAATATCTTTGTTTGTTGTTGATATTAGTTTGACAATGACATATGCATCTTCAACTAATCTGCTTCTATTCTCATAAAGTATAAAACTTGTCTGACATCCATTAATAACTTGAAAATCTGATAATGTGAAATTGTTACCTGTTCGTCGCATTTCATTTGCAACGATTGTAACACCATTATTTAAAACTGAAAATTCTTGTTGTTTTTCTTGCATTCTTAAGGTTGATTGTATTTCTGCGTTAATTGTGTTTTGCCCTTGAAAATAACGCACGTTATCTTCAAATAAATTAGAAATTATTGCACCATCTTCATTAGTAATAAGCCTTATATAGTCCGTACAATGTACAATTCCAATATATGCTTCAGCGACATTGTGAATTTTAGGAAGAACGGCGCAATCCACCATTTCGATAGTTTTTTTTATACTGTTCTTAATAGAACGGCAAACAGATACAATTTTATCAGCATCATACAGACTAAATGTTGTCTCGTCAAACATTGAGGTTCTTCGTAGAAAATCTATTTGATTAATAACAATAGCAGCTCTTGTATCACTTTCGCTCGTTTTACCAGTAAATGAAAAGAACAGATGGCAGTCTGGATTCTTCGATAATTTAGTAGGATTTTGAAGGATATACCTACAAATTTTATGCATTTCAAGAGCCTTATCATTCATGTTAATATGGCCGTTTTCTAGAAAATCATTGACTGATGTAAAAAAATGAGATAGTGCGCTGATTTTTAAAGACTCTGATGTTTTTGATTGTACAAAAATAAAGGCAACAGATATATCGCTTGAACTCTCAAAAAAATCCTTTATATCTTCAAATGTTGTTATAAGTGTATCATTGACAACTATTGCTACACCGTCAATACCCACCTCGCCCTTGCCTAAACTTATATCGCTTGGATCAAAATGACGGGATGTATAATTTCGAACAGTGAGATAATTGATTAAATGCTCGAATGCGCTCGGTTCGTCACTTTTAAGTTCATAAGCTTTTACATGGCTATCTAAAAAGGGTTTAACAATGCTGTTCATAGTTGTACCTCCTAAATGAATTTAAGTCTAGAACACCTTGAAAAGCCTGAATGCTGAAATTCTTATCATTTTGTGTTTGCTATTAAGTGCTTTATGTAAGTCTATAAATCATTTTACCTTTAATATGGATTATATTCCATGATTCGACATTATTCAACACGGCATAATAGCCCATAATCTCCGAAAAATTCTATAGAATAACCAAAAAAGCCGCCCGTCCCCCTGTCCGAGCGCTCCAACTTCCCTATTGCATTTTTCTACCAAATCATCTATAATTACCCTGTCGAGAAAATAACAAATTGCGGCAGGCAGGGAGTGAGAGGACAAGAGCGGCTAATATAATCGTTGTGTTTGCATTTTGCGCGGTGTGGGTGTGAACCTGCACCGCGTTTGTTATTTCTCGATGAGGAAATGCCCGGGGGGATGCGGGGTGATACGCGGGGGATGGGACGAAAAATGGCTCGCTGTGCGAGCCATCGGGACGGCATCCCCTACGGCGGGAGAACCGGGTGGGGACGACGGGCGAACACAGTTCGCCGCTACGGTCGGGTCTATCCGCTGGTTACTATGCAGCCTCCCGGGCGGACACCTCATTGAGAATGGAGGAATGAAATGATGGATTATGAAAAGCTCTACAGGATTTTATTCAACGGGATCACCGACGCGTTGGAGGCTTTTGAGAGAGCAGGCTCCTTAGGCGCGAAGGAGATGCTTATTAAGGCGCAGCAGGCGGCGGAGGATTATTACATTGAGAGCGGCGGGGACGGTGCAGATGACGGGGAGTATGCGCCGCTTTATGTGCTGCCTCATGATCAATTTTTAAACGGCGCGTCTCTGTAGAGACGGTGTCAACCCGCCCGATAACCAAAACGACAATACCCCGGACGTTTGTCCGGGGTATCGTTATGCTGCGCTTGTTACTCAACCTTTATTGTCTTCGTCGCTACAAGCGTTTGATGGTTATCGACGCCGGGCTGGGGATCAAACGTATACCTGAACGTTGCGGTCATCGTGTAGGTGCCTTTGGGAAGGGTCAGCGCGTCGTCCGTCATGTAAGCTTTGACCGCCGGCGGGCTGTCCTCGTCGAAGCCGCCATTTGCATAAAGGAATTCCCTTGTTTCGCCTTTGGTGAATTCCCTTTTCGCCAGAACATCGAGGCGCGTCCCGCCGGCTTCATAGCCGGTGTTGTTTCTGAGGTAGAAAACAACGGCAGGCTCGCCGGTGTAGACGGTGACGCGTTCGGCGTCCCCTGTATATTGCACCGTGGCGTTACATTCCAGCTGCCCGCCGTGTTCGTATTCGGCGTGCAGGGTGAGGGTAAAATCCTCGTTCCTGGCTTCCGGGCGGTCACAGCCGCTTAAAAACAGGAACGGAAGAAGCAATACGAGCGCGATGATTTTTCTTTTCATTCCTCTCCTTATAGCAGATACCCCGGCTGAAAAGCCGGGGTATTAGTTTATCTTATTACATCATGAGTTCCGTGCGCTTGATGAGGTCGTTCTGGCCGGTGATGTGGAGCTCGACGAAGTAGGCGGAGAAGCCGGCGACGCGGACGACGAGGTTTTTATGCTTTTCGGGGTTCTTCTGGGCTTCCCTCAGGACATCGGAGCTGACCACGTTGATTTGGAGCTCCATGCCGCCCATATCGAAATACGTCTGCATGAGCTGCATAAGCTTTTTCCAGCCGTCCTCGCCCTGGAGGGCCGACGGGTGGAATTTGAGGTTCATGAGGGTGCCATTGCCGAAATCCACCTGATTGATCTTGGAGATGGAGGCGATGACGCCGGTGGGGCCGTTCTTGTCATAGCCCTGGGGGGCGGCGATGCCGTCGGCTAAAGGCTCGCCCTTATAGCGGCCGTCTGGGGTGGCGGCCGTCTGGAGGCCGAACATGACGTTCGTCGTCACGGGGTAGAGGCCGGCGGCGGAGCGATTGCCGCGGGGGCCGGTGGTGGCGGTGACGGCGTCAACGAAGACCTTGGACGCCCAGGTGACCATTTCATCGGCCTCAGGGATGCCGTTGCCGTAGTGGGGGGCCTCGTTCAGGATATAACGGTGCAGCTCCTCGTGGCCCTCCCAGTTGTTCTTGATGGCGTCGTAGAGCTCGCGGGCGGTACAGATTTTCTTGTCGAACACGCAGTGCTTAATAATATTGAGGCTGTCGGCCACATTGCCGATGCCGACGCCGGAGTTGCCGGTGGAGTTGTATTTCGCGCCGCCCCACATGACGTCCTTGCCCTTTTCCATACAGCCGTCCATTGTGGCGGAGACGACGGGGTTCGGCAGAATCTCGCGGGCGATATATTCAAATGAGTTGATGTTCATGTGGTGCCATTTGACGAAAAATTCGATCTGCTTTTTGTAGGCCTCCTTGACCTCCTCAAAGCTCTTCATGTCGTAGAGGTAGCCCGTCGGCAGGCCGACGCGGTCCTCGGACGCCTTAAGCTTCGCGGCTTCCGCCAGACTGTCGGTCATGAGGGGCGGCATGGGGTTATAACCGTCGTTGATGGCGATCCATAAAGCCGCGGCCAGGTTCATGTAGCTCTCGGTGCCGGTGCCGCCGCAGCAGGGCCACTCGTTGCCGCAGCCGGCCAGCTCCACGCAGCCGATGAGGGTGCAGTTCCTGGCGTCCTCCAGGGTGAGGCCGCGGGCCATCAGGGCGGGGATGATGACCTCATCGTTTTCAAAGGTTGGGACGCCGCCGGCGAGCTTTGTCGTCTCAATAGCGGCTTCCCAGAGCTCGACGGGCGTATTTTTATGGATACGCAGAGCCTGCGGGGGATCGTGCAGGACGAGGCGGCCTGCCGTCTGGAGCATCATATACGTGACGGCGTTGGAGGCGTCGTTGCCATCCTTGTCGACGCCGCCCATTGTCATGAGCTGACCGGAGGTATAGCCGGGGTTGGCCTGTGTCGCGCCATAGCTCCAGGGCTTGTTCATCTCGGCGACCTTGAGATAAAAGAGGTCCATCAGCTCCTGGGCGTATTCGGGGGTGATACGCCCGGCTTTGATATCGTCGTCATAAAAGCTGCCCAGGTACTGGTCCACGCGGCCGAAGCTCATGCCGTGCATGTTGGCGTCCAGGCATAGGCAGGTCTGATACATAAACAGGCACTGGACGGCCTCGTGGAAGGTGCGGCACGGCTTCTCCATGCACCAGTCGAGGACTTCAGCCATCGTTTCAAGCTCTTTTTTGCGGGCCGGATCCTTTTCAGCCGCGGCTTTCTCGGCGGCGAGGCGCGAATAGCGCTTTGTGAGCGTGATCATACCGTCGCAGACGATGGAGATCGCACGATAAAAATTATACTGATCGATGGTCGTTCCGGGGAGACCCTGTGCCACAAGCGCCGCCTTCTTCTCCTCCGCCTCTGCCTTGATGGCGGCGAAGCCCTTGCGGATGGCTGTGTCGTAGCCGGTAGCGAAGTGCCCGACGGGGGACATCGTCTGGCCGCGGGGGCCGAACATGCAGGCGCCGTTTAACGCGATGGGCTTGTATTCGTCGATGATCTGGGCGTCCGTCTTGGCGCTCATGCACTCCTTCATCCAGAAGTCCACGGTGGAGAGGATATAATCCTTGTCCTCGTCGGACACGATATAAGGGTCGATGTCCCTGGTCATCATATACCCGCTCTCGAGCTCCTCCTTCAGCCAGATGACGGAGTTCTCGGGGTACAGGGCGCAGGCGCGGTACTTGGACGACTGCGCGCCGACGATGACCTCGCCCTCGTCGATACGGATGGCGATGTTTTCGCAGATATTTTTGAAGTTTTTAGCGCGTTTTGTGATCCCGGTCATGTCGGGGTTGTTCATGTAGAATTCCGTGATGAGCCGGTAGC
>CAZJCH010000083.1:0-8392 GCA_964544005.1 uncultured Papillibacter sp. | reverse complement strand
GCCATCTTGACGAGCTCACGGCCCTTTTCACGGGCGGTCTCGGGATGGAATTCAACATACTCGGAATCAGGAATACGGGCGATCGGGGAGGTTGTGATAAACTTGGTGTGGAAGCATTTGGAGAGGGGCCCGATAGCCGGGAAGATGCACTGCACGTCAACAGCGATCATCTCGACCATGCCGGTGAGGAGCGCGTTCTCCTGCTGGAGGAAGTTGCCAGCCATCCGCACGCCGTGGCGCATGGTGACTTCGTTGGCAGTGCAGCAGAGGCCTGCGACGTTGATGCCCTTCGCGCCGACGCTTCTGGCGTAGTCGAGCATATCCTTATCTTCCGAAGCCAGAACGATCATTTCCGAGCAGGCCGGATCGTGGCCGTGGACAATGATGTTGACCATGTCTTTTTCCAGAACGCCGAGGTCGCCTTCCGTATCCTTCGGCATCGGCGTACCGAACAGAATATCCGTCATCTCGGTACCCATCATGGAGCCGCCCCAGCCGTCGGCCATGCCGGTCCGGAGACTCTGCATGACGAGCGCTTCCGCGTCTGCCGTGTTACCCATGTGGGTCATATGCATCGCTGTTGTGACCTCGCGGTCAATGGCGCGGGGCGCGATACCCGTATCGTTCCAGAGCTTCTGGCGCTCTTCAGGTGCGCGGGTTAAAAACCGCTGTGTGCCGAAGGGCTTGCCGTACTCCATCAGGCCGGCGAGCGCGACTTCGTGCGCAACCTCATAAATGTCTCTGCCCTCATAGGGGATATCCCATTCCTTAGCAAGCTTTAACAGCTTGGCGGTGTCCTTAATCTGATAATGACCATCAGCGCTGGTCGTGTGCAGAACATGCGTTATCTCACGGCCGTGATCGGAGTGGGCTGCAGCGCCCCCTGCGACCATGCGCAGGTAGTTGCGGCCGGCGATGGCGTGTGCGTCCGCGCCACAGATGCCGCGGGGTGCTTTTGGGGTAATACGGCAGGGTCCCATGGAGCAGATGCGGCAGCAAATGCCGTCTTCGCCAAACTTACAAGATGGCGTCTGGGCCTTCTTACGGTCTTCCCATGTCTCGGCGCCGGCACAGACAGCACATTCCTTGAGTCTGGCAGTCTGCTCTTCCATTTGCTCGACTGTCGTGAAGCTTTTTACATCCATATCGCTACAATTCTCCTTCTGAAAATAAACACATTGAACCTTGTCTGACTGTATAGGCGGCTCAACTTGTATTTACATGTTATATGTTGACCCAATGTGCATTCTAGCAACTCGCACTGCGATTGTCAAATATTTAACGAGCGTTTTTTGCATAATAGTTGATACGTATAAAAACCCTAAAGATTATACAAAATCCCCCCGGGGAGGTTGCCGGGAGTACGCAAACCAGCAGGAAAAACCGTTGCGGTGCCTCATTTGACAGGCGCGGGACGCCCGGTTGCATCGGCATTAAAAACAGGGCTGCTTTCGCAGCCCTTTCGGAGTATATTTGCAGGAAATCCTGCATTTAGTCGCAAATTGTCGCAAGAGCCCGCACCGGGCCGTCATGATTAGAATTTATCCTGTATGTAATATCCTGATTTTGCGGTCAGCTTTCCGAAGCTCTCGGTCAGGTACTGCTTGCCATACCCCACCGGTTTGTCGGTGGGGGTGCCTTCCGGCTTGTCGCCGGCGGCACGTATCAGCCGGCTGACGACTAAAACAGGCGTCGCCCTACCGAGCCTGAGCGCCTTGCAGACATGCTCCGGCGCCTCCTCTATTCCGATTGTCATTTCAGTGTGGATGGACATGGGCGAGAACCGCTCCTCGAACATATCCGGAAACTCGGCGAAATGGATCTCAAACTCGATGCTGGGCACGCCGCGTTCATAAGGGATAAATTTTTCGTCATAGGCTGTCGGGCGGCCGTCCCGCTCCAGGATCCGGCGCGTCACGATGGTCATCTGGTGCTTTTTCAGCTGGAGTACCCCGGAGACCTCTCTGGTGGGGCGTATGATATTGACCTCCTGAAACCTGAACCGCCCGCCCGCGACGGTATCGCCGAAATACATCGTAAACGTGGTGTACTTCGGCGGCAGGACAAAATAACCCTTCCCGTGCCACGGCTTTATGAGTCCCTCGCTCTGAAGAACATCGAGGCTCTTGCGCACCGTGACGCGGCTTGTTGTATAAAGCGCTGCAAGCTCATTTTCAGAGGGCAGCATATCCTCCGGCCTGTATTCGCCCGAGATGATGCGTTGGCGCAATTGTCCCGAGATCCGTAAATACAGCGGCTCTGACATTTCATTTCTCCCCGGCTGCCATCGCCATAAACGTGTGGCAGGCTTTTAAGCAGTCCTTTATATTTGCGCTGTACGCGTCTGCACCCATTTCCTCCGCCGTTTGCGGCGTGGCAGCGCCACCGCCGACGACAACGCGGATGCTCCTGCGAAGACCTGCGCGAATAAGCGCCGCGATGCTCTCGGCCATCCGTTTGGCAGAGCTCTTCAGCGTCCCGCTGAGAATGAGAATATTCGGAGCCATTTCCCGGACGGCTTCGGTGATGCGCTCCGGCGAGACATCCGCCCCCAGATCCACGACCTCGAAGCCGTTGTGCCTGAGGACATCGGTGACGACGTTTTTTCCAAGCTCGTGGATATCGTCCTTGACGGTGGCGATGATGACTTTTCCGAAGGAGCTGAACTCCTCGGAGCCGTGAAAAACGAGCACCTTGTTCATCACGCTTTTCATGATGTGCCCGGCCATGATGAGGTCGGCGATAAAATAACGGCCGCTCTCATACAACGCGTCGACCGCGCCGATCCCCTCGAGCAGGCTTTCAAATATCTCGTAGGAGGAATGCCCCTCCGCCGCCATTTCCACCGCATACTGCAGCACCCGCAGCTCGTCCAGGTCGCGCATGCTTTCCTTGAGTAAAAGCGCTAAATTTTTCTCCATATCCTATCCCCGCTATATCTCCGTCAGTGACATTCTCTGGCGCAAGCCATCTGCTTCCATTTCATAAACCAGCGTCCCCGCGCTATCCTTCGGCTCGGGCGTTATATGATACCCCTGAAATCTTCCGGCGATATACGCGTCCGGATCGTCGGTCTCGATCTCCTCAAAAAAGACGTCGCGCATCTGATTGCCGCTGCATTTGTTGAAGATCTCCCATATCGCTTCATACCGTTTTCTCATAAGCCCTCCAACTTGTTTTATTGTCTGATACCATAATATAAAGAAACCTTCCGAATAGTCAAGTGCCAAAGGTGTCATAATGACCGCAGCGCTTATTAGGAACATATGGTCTTTTTGGAATGTCTTTTGCATTTTGGAACGGACGCATCTTTATTTTGAATAATCATTGACACTAAAATATTCCGTTTTATAATTAAAGCAGCCCGAAACATTCGTAAAACCATGTAGCTGTATTATAAATATGTATCATTTACTGTATAATCGCATATCCCCCCGCGGGGGATAAAGGAAACGGAGGTAATAACAATGCATGATCATGACCACACTCACGAGCACGAGCACAGCCATGATGAGCTTCACAGCCAGTTCCAAAACCACGATCACGGCCATACGCACGCGCCCGATCATGTGCACGCCCACGTGCACGAGCACGACCATGCGCATACCCACGAACACACCCACGCGGACGGGTCGGCGCATACCCACGATCACACCCATGCGCACGAACACGACCACGAACACGAGGCAGCTCACAGCCACGACGGGCTGTTAAAGAACAAGGCGGAGGCCGCGGCCTTCCTGCAGTATACACTCAACCACAACGCGCACCACGAGGAGGAGCTGAACTCTCTCGTCCACAGCCTGCAGCATCTGGCGCTCTCTCGGGAAGCCGACGAGATCGCCTCCTGCATCGGCGCGCTCACCAGCGTGAACATCCGTCTTGAAACCGTCCTGAGCCGTTTGAAATAAGGAGTGCTATAAGTATGTGCCTTTCGAAAGTATACACAAAAAACGGGTCGTCCGAAAAGATGCTTCTGAATAATATTCAAAAAATTACGCTGGACGGCGACAGCGTTATCTTCACCGATCTGCTTGAAAACGACACGCGGATTCAGGGCAGGCTCCTCACCGCCGACCTTGTCAACGGAAAAGTGATCATAGATACGAACAACTGATATACAAGAAACTCATAGAAAACGGAGTAAAAATACATGAAACCCATTACAATAGCCGTGGCCGGCAAGGGCGGCACCGGCAAAACGACGCTCTGCGGGATGATCATCGACTATCTCGGGAAAATGGGTAAAGGCCCTATTCTCGCCGTGGACGCCGACCCCAATTCCAATTTAAACGAGGTCCTCGGCATCGAGCTCCCGACGTCGCTTGGGGAAATCCGCGAAAAAATGCAGTACAAGGACAAAGCCGACGAGGCGATCCCGACGAATATGACAAAACAGGAATACACGGAGTTCATGTTCGGTAACGCCCTTATGGAGGAGGACGATTACGATCTGCTCGTCATGGGCCGGACCCAGGGGGAGGGTTGCTATTGCTATATCAACGGCGTCTTAAAAGCACAGATCGATAAATACAAGGGCGGTTACCGTTACATCGTCGTGGATAACGAGGCGGGCCTCGAACACATCAGCCGTGGGATCCTTCCGCACATTGATATTTTGCTCCTCGTTTCCGACGCGTCCCGCCGCGGTATCCAAGCCGTCGGGCGCGCAGCCGTGATGGTCGAAGAGATGAAGCTGAGGCCCGGAATCACGAAGCTCATCGTCAACAGGGCCGCCGGCGGCGTATTGGACGACGGCGTCAAAGAGGAGATTGAGAAGCAGAAGCTTGACCTGATCGGCGTGGTTCCCCAGGATGAGACGGTCTACCGCTACGACGCCGACGGCAAGCCCAGCTCCGGCGTCCCCGAGGACAGTCCCGTCAAGGCCGCATTACGGGACATTCTTAAAAAGCTTGAATTATAAGAATTAAATATTAGGAGGTATAAGAAGAATGAGTGTACTCACAGATTTGATCTATGCCGGATCAAACGCGGTCGCCGGGCTGACGGAGGGTGCCGTTAATGACGCTATTGCCAAATACGGAGCCGAGGCAAAGGTGTCTTTCCCCGATACGGCCTACTTTTTCCCGACGATTTACGCCGCGACAGGCGTCAAGGTCACAAAGCTCGGCGATCTGCCGGCCTGCGTCGGCGTCCTGAAGAGCCTCATCACAAATAAAGAGGATCTCGGCGACGCTTTGAACGCGGGCCTCGCCACAGCCGTCGGCGCTGAAATCCTTGAAGGCCTGAAATTCGTAAACGGGGCCAAGCCCTATGAGAATGAGGGCGGTATCGGCTTCGTGCCCGACCCGGTCATTCGCTCCTTGGGCGTACCCCTCGTCACGGGAGACATCCCCGGCGTTGCCGTCGTTTTGGGTAAAACCGACGATGAGACACAGCTGGCCATGGTTGTGAAGGAATACCAGACGAAAGGCATTCTGACCTTCCTTATCGGCGACGTCATCGATCAGGCCGCGGCCGCCGGCGTCAGGATGGGCCTCGATTTCCGTGTGGTTCCCCTCGGCCATGACGTCACCGCCGTCATCCATGTCGTCACAGTCGCCATCCGCGCCGCGCTCATCTTCGGGGCCGTGCAGCCGGGAGATCTCGGCGGCCTGCTGAAATACACCAAGGAGCGCGTTCCCGCGTTCGTCAACACCTTCGGGGCTTTAAACGAGGTCGTCGTCTCCGCCGGCGCGGGCGCCATCGCATTGGGCTTCCCCGTCATCGTGGACGTGGACCTGGGCGAGAATCAGGTTCCCGGCGCGCTTGTCTCCGTCCCGAACCATGTGGACACCGTCAAGACGTCCCTGGAGCTCCGCAATATCAAGGTCAAGACAAAGACAGTTGAAATCTGCATGGGCTTCGCCTCCGCCTTCGAGGGCGAGATCATCCGGAAAAGCGACATGCACGCCGAGTTCTACTCCGGCGCGAATCCCACCTGCGAGCTCGTCGTCATGAAAAAGCCCGAGGAGATTGAGGATCACAAAATCACCGTCATCGGCCCCGATATCGATGGGACGGCGCCCGTGGAGCTGCCGCTGTGTACCTATGTGGAGGTCGCCGGCAAAAAAATGCAGACGGACTTCGAGCCCGTCATCGAGCGCAAGATCCACCACTGGTTCAACTATGTGGAGGGCGTCATGCACACCGGCCAGCGCAATCTCGTCCGCGTCCGCGTCAGCAAGGATGCCTATCAGAAGGGCCTGCGCCTGAAGGATTTCGGCGAGGTCGTCTGGCACGAGGTCATGGACGAGTTTTCAAGCGTCGTCGACAAGTGCCAGGTCACCATCATCACCGACAAAGCCAAGGTTGAAAAGATACTGAACTCGGAGGGCATGCCGCGCTATAATGCCCGCGACGAGCGCCTTGCCGCGATGACGGACGAGAGCGTCGATACCTTCTATACCTGCACGCTCTGCCAGTCCTTCGCCCCGTCCCACTGCTGCGTCGTCACCCCGGAGCGCCTTGGCCTCTGCGGCGCCGTCTCGTGGCTGGACGCAAAAGCGACGAAGGAGCTGACGCCGGCCGGCCCCTGCCAGCCTATCCAGAAAATCGGCTGTATGGATGAGCGCACCGGTATGTACACCGAGGTCAACAAGATCGTCAATTCCGCCACCCATGGCGCGCTGGAGCAGGTCTCGCTCTACTCCATTTTGGAGGACCCGATGACAAGCTGTGGCTGCTTCGAGTGCATCTGCGGCATCATGCCGGAGGCAAACGGCGTCATTATTGCCAATCGCGAGTACGCCGGCATGACACCGGTGGGCATGACCTTCGGGGAGCTCGCCTCCAATACGGGCGGCGGCGTACAGACGCCGGGCTTCATGGGCCACGGCCGCCACTTCATCTCCTCCAAAAAGTTCATCGCCGCCGAGGGCGGTATCGAGCGCATCGTCTGGATGCCCAAGGAGCTGAAGGACGACGTGTCCGCCCGCCTGAACAAGACGGCCAAGGAGCTCTATGGCATCGACAATTTCGCGGACATGATCTGCGACGAGACTGTCGCTGTCGATTCTGACGGCGTCCTCGATTTCCTGCAGAAGCAGAACCACCCGGCGCTGTCAATGGACCCCATCATGTAATAGAATCATTGGGACTGCGGCAAACAGCGGACGACCAATGGCCGTCCGAAACCCTGGTTTGCTGCCGCCTCCGGGAGTTAACTATGCATAAAGTTATATTTCAATTTGAGGGCGGCGGGGATGTCACAATCTTCGCCGCTCCCGGCGAGAACCTGCTGGAGCTGGCGAGAAAAGCCAACGTCGTCATCGACGCGCCGTGCTCCGGCAACGGCTCCTGCGGCAAATGCAGGGTCCAGCTCATGTCGGGCGACCTGAAGAGCAGGAAGTCGCTGCACCTGGACGACGCTGCGTTCAACGAGGGTTGGCGGCTGGCCTGCGGCTCGACTGTCACCGGCGACGTGAAGGTCATGGTGCCGGACATCGCGTCGGCCTATAAGTCCCGGATGAAAACGGCCGACCTCTCCTCCCCGGAGGAAATCAGAATCTTTAATGAGCTACAGGAGAGTTTAAGGCGCGTCGGGTTTAAGCTGTCGGGCCAGATCAAGACCTTTTCCGTCACAATGGACGCACCGACACTCGACGACACCATGCCTGACAACGAGCGCTTTTCCCGCGCTGTCTGCGAAGAGACCGGCGCTATTCATGTCATCGTCCCGTTCTTCGTCTTGAAAAAGCTCCCCGACCTCCTGCGCGACAATAATTTCGAGCTCCGGTGCGTGGGCGAATTATTCGACGGCACAATGGAAATTCTTGATCTCAGCAGCGACAAGGGCACTGCGCCCGTGTGCGGCCTTGCCGTTGATATCGGCACGACGACGGTCTCGGGCGTTCTCGTCGACCTGCGAACGGGCGCGATTTTATCGAAGGGCAGCACCGGCAACGGGCAGATCCGCTACGGCGCGGATGTCATAAACCGCATCGTGGAGCAGCAGAAAACCGGCGGCACCCAAAAGCTCCAGAAGGCGATCATCGACGAGACGCTCCAGCCGCTCATCGACGTTTTGTGCAAGGATGCCGGTATCCCTAAAAAGCGCATTTTCCGCATGACGGCGGCCTCCAACACGACGATGAACCACCTGCTTCTGGGCATCAACGCGGACTATCTGCGCACGGAGCCGTATATACCGGCGTTTTTCAACCTCCGTCCCATTTTGACCCGCGCCCTCGGCATCGGGCTCGCCCCGGCGGCAAAGCTCAGTATCGCCCCCAACATCGGCAGCTACGTGGGCGGTGATATCACCGCCGGCGCGCTGGCCTGCATGATCTGGAACGCATCCGACCTCTCCATGCTCATCGACCTCGGCACCAACGGCGAAATCGTCTTCGGCAACAGTGAATTTCTCATGTCCTGCGCCTGCTCGGCGGGC